>PLMX01000244.1 GCA_003142635.1 Syntrophaceae bacterium
CGAAAAGCAGTGCCGAGCAGAGGAAGGGAAGATGCGGCCGCGTACAGAACGGGGTTTGTATCCGTCTGTTCGATCGGGCCGACTTTGAAAACCGCCCGCTGTTTACGGAACCGGAGATTCTCAGATCAAACCTGGCGGAGGTCATTCTGCGAATGCTTTCCCTCAATCTCGGGGACATATCGACGTACCCCTTTATCGATCCGCCGCACCCGAAGAACATCAGGGACGGCACAGATATTCTCAGGGAGCTCGGGGCAATCACAACCGACATAAAGAATGGAGAGGAGGGCGATGGCAAACGCTCTTCGCTGACGGAAAGAGGGAGGATGATGGCGCGCCTGCCCATTGATCCGCGGATATCACGTATGATCATCGAAGCGGAGCGGGAAGGATGCGTGAACGAAATCCTGATCATCTCTTCCGCGCTCAGCGTGCAGGACCCGAGGGAACGGCCTCTCGAGAGTGAGAAGGAGGCGGACAAGGTGCATGCCCGCTTTGCCGACCCTTCCTCGGATTTCGTGACCCTGCTTCGCATCTGGAATCAATACCACGGCCTCATGCAAACCGTAAAAAGCAAGGGCCGGATGAAGAAATTCTGCCGGGAGAATTATCTTTCCATAAGGAGGATGAGGGAGTGGGTTGATGTCTACGATCAGCTCAAGGCGATACTGGAAGAACCGGGATGGAAAATAAGGAAGAAGCGGGAAGACGATGATAAACCAATCTACGACGGCATACATAAATCAATCCTGAGCGGCTATCTTTCCAATATAGCGATGAGAAAGGAAAAGAATATCTATGCAGCGGCAAGGGGAAAGGATGTGATGATCTTCCCCGGCTCCGGGCTGTTCGGCAAAGGGGGAAGCTGGATCGTCGCTGCCGAGATGATCGAGACTTCACGGCTGTTTGCACGCACGGCCGCCAATATCAAGGTGGAATGGCTTGAGGAGTTGGGCGGCAGCCTGTGCCGGAGAACCTATTCCGAGCCGCACTGGAGCCGGGACCGCGGCGAAGTCGTTGCCTATGAACAGGTCAGCCTGTTCGGCCTCGTGATAGTCACAGGGAGGCCCGTTTCCTACGGGCCGATAAATCCGGATGAAGCTTCCGGAATTTTTATCCGCAGCGCCCTCGTCGAAGCGGACTTGAAGAAGCCCTTCCCTTTCCTGCTTCACAATCAGGGAGTGATCGAGCAAATCTCCCGTATGGAGGATAAGATCAGGAGACGCAACCTCCTTGCCGGAGAGGACGAGCTCACACGCTTCTATCAGGAAAGGCTCCCGGACATATACGACTCCAGGTCCCTTCAGAAACTGATCAGGGACAGGGGAAGCGACAAGTTTCTCCGGATGCGGGAAGAAGACGTCCTGGCTCGTATTCCGGAGGAGGAGGAATTCGCCCAGTACCCGGATGACGTCACTCTTGCCGGCCATCGCTTCAAATGCGACTACCACTATGAGCCAGGTCATCCCAAAGACGGGGTAACCGTGAAGGTTCCCCTCCATATGATCTCAACGGTTCCGGCAGCCTCCGCCGATTGGATCGTCCCGGGTCTCATGCGGGAGAGAATCACTTCCCTCTTGAAAGGGCTCCCCAAGGAGTACAGGAAGAAACTTCTCCCTCTCTCACAAACCTGCGATATCATCATGGCCGAAATGACGGACGAAGGAGACCTCCTTATCTCCGCGCTCGGTAAATTTATCCATCAACGGTTCGGCGTAGATATACCGGCGTCATCATGGAATACAGATGCCGTCGACGACCGCCTGCAGCCGCGCTTTGCCGTTATAGATGACAGGGGATCGGAAGTTACTGCGAGCCGCGACATCAGCCGCCTGCAGCAAGACATCATCGCCGAAGCCCAGTCAAGCGCCTTCGACGAGGCGCGCAAGTCCTGGGAAAAGGCAAATGTGACAGCCTGGGATTTCGGGGATCTCCCCGACGCCATCGCCCTCGATAGTCGAGGCCAATTGGAGGGCTACGCATACCCCGGACTCGAAGCCGCCCATGGGTGCGTCAACATTCGTCTATACAAGAACAAACATGAGGCGGATGTATTGCATAAGAAGGGCGTTGCGGCGCTCTACAAAATTTATTTCAAGAACGAGCTTAAGTATCTTAAGAAATCCATCTCTCTCAGCGGTGATATGAAGAAGTGGGCTGATTCATTCGGCGGCGCAAAATCAGTAGAAAGTGCCATACTCGATAAGCTGGTGCATGATCTTTTCTCAAAGCACATCAGATCACAGAATGTATTCATCAGGCATGCAGAAGACATCAGGACCCGCTTACTGCCTCACGGCCAGGATATCATGCATGCATGCGGACCTGCCATAAAGTCCTACTACGATACTTCTGCATTTCTTCAAACGCTCAGGCACGCCAATCGCGCAAACAAACCGGCGCTCCACTATCTTGAATATCTCAGGGGAGAAGTGAATCAGCTCCTGCCGGGTGATTTTTTGACACACTATGACAGCGGGAGGCTGACCCACGTCATGAGGTATCTGAAAGCAATCGGCATTCGCGCCGAAAGAGGAATCGCCCATCTGGAAAAGGCAATGGGAAGGATCAAAGAGGTAAATATTTTTTCCGATAATCTTCAATATATGATAAGTAGCTGCAGCACCGGCGCATCAGATGAAAGAATGAAACTGATTGAAGAATACCGGTGGATGATTGAGGAATACAAAGTGTCGTTATTTGCGCAGGAACTGAAGACCGCCTTTCCCGTTTCGAGAAAGCGTCTCGAAACGAAAAGGCAGGAAATTGAACGCATCATCTGATTGCACGGAGACGCATCTTTGAAGCTGATTCTGGTCAGGCATGGAGAGACGCTGTTGAACAGGGAAAACAGGGTCCAGGGGATAACCGATACGGAGCTTAGCGACTATGGCCGCATGCAGGCAGATAAACTTGCAGAGTCACTCAAGGGCGAGCAGATCGAAAGGATCGTGTCAAGCCCATTAAGACGCGCTTATGAAACCGCAAAGGCTATCTCTAAGTTTCATGGTGCTGCGATTGAAACCGACCGCGACCTTCAGGAGATGAACCATGGTGATTTTGAAAACTTGACCATACAGGAACTCAAGGAGAAGCATGTATCCGTTCTCAGGCAGTGGGACCATGATCCTGCCTCCGTCGTCATGCCCAATGGAGAATCGCTTCATGACCTGCAGAGACGCGCGTGGCGCGCTATATCGGGAATTAGCGAGAATGCAGGAAGCGCGGTCGTGGTCACCCATAACATGACCATCAGAACCATTATCTGCAAGATTCAAAACATGGATATGCTGCACATAAGGGGAATGCACGTCGATCTCGCATCCAAGACGCTTGTGGAGTTCAAATTCGGAAAAGGCGCAATCGTTATATTGAACGACACCAGTCATTTGAAAGAAACGTGAATCCCTCTGGTAAGAAAGCGCCAATTTTTGAGCAAATTTGAAAAGATTCTACACATTTAATTGAATTTGAGTTATAATATGATAAGAATATTGTTGCAAAGGGTGTGACAGGCGGCTGGTGCATCAGGAGAAGGAATGACGCCTCTGGTTCTGCAAGACAAGTCTGTGAATGTTTTAGTCATGATGAATACGGCAATCATCAATTTGCGTCTTTATCCACCGACAAATGCGATGGTCACAAGGAGCATTGACAGGCTATATGAGAGTTTGCTGAACATTCTTGAAGATGTGGAATCGGTGATCTTTTCCGAATCGGAAAAAAATCTGCTCGTAGAGGGCGAGCCCCTCGGCCCAAAGCATAAGGGCAAGGCCCATGTGGCGATATTTCTCGTATTGATGATGAATTGGGGAATCAAGAGTATCACGTTTACAAAGGGTATCGATAAGACGGAACTCCCACCTCTGCTGGAAATAATAGGAAAGAAACCCGACGATCTACAAATAAAGAAAGTGTGGGATCAGATCATCGCTGAAGGAAAAATGCCCCATGTTTTGCTAAATCAGAAGATATACATCGCCAAGGATGAAGAGCATCAACTCATGGCGAGTATTGATATAAAAGACGATGAAATCGTGAGGTATATCACTGCCGAAGATCCGAATGCCATTTTCGATCCACAGAAAGTGAAGGACATGGCGCAGGATCCTGAATGGGTCTCACGAATCTTTCAATCGGGTATGAATAATATCTTCACAAGGGCAGGCACGGCCTCCAGCGCCAAGTTATCCAAGAGCATGTTCAATATGTTATTCGCGGTGGATGACATCTCCGTAAACTCGGATAAGGGAAAGATCTCACATCTCATTGCCGGATACATATCGGACATGGATGCTGAACTCATTGCCATGACTTTGGCTCAGAATATCGAAAGCCTCCTCGGCAGCCAGCTCTTTGGAGACATCGTTACCAAGATGGACTCAGAAAAGTTTGAGAGAGTGGCAGGCATGATCGGCCAGATATTGGATCGCGTCGCCAAAAAGGGTGACACCAGCGCCGATCCGAGGATTGGCTACATGCAGCAGGCTTATGACAATATGATGAGTTCAGATAGGGGCATTGAACTCCAAAAACGGATTGATCAAATAAAAGCACGCGAAGAGGCTGAGCACAACAGGAAAATCGCCGATCTCAGAGAAACAGGGAGCAGTATCCTAAACAATCTCGAGCAGGGGATACTGGATGAGAGAATCGCGACGTCGTTCGATGATATAATCCAAGACCTCTTCGCCGTGGGTGAAAACGAAATAGCTGAAGAACTCATTGATCGTTTGAGCAATGAACTCTTCAACTATGATGTCGATATACGGATAGAGGTGTCAGAGGCCCTGGTTAAAGCCCTCGACAGCCTCTCCCTGAAGAAGCGGAGAGAAATATTGAACAGGCTTTCTGACAAGCTGATAAACTGGATAAAATTTGAAACCAAATACACCGATGCATACAGATCCCTCTGTACCCATCTGATTGACCTTGCTCAAAGCCAGATTCAGGATCAGCAGTTCCTGCAAAGTCATCCCCTTGTCGAGACTTTCCGGCTCATTATTTCCAAGGAGCTGGAAAAGAATGAGGAGATAAGCTCCGCGGCTTCTGAGACGATGAAAGCAATCGCGTCCGATGAAATATTGAATCTTCTTATACAAGACTTCCTGACCGACAGGAATGAGAAGAGAAATGAGGCGGCGCAGCTTCTCGTTCTAATGGTTGATTCATCTATAAACCGCCTTCTCGATATCCTCAAGAAAAGTGAAGACAGTTCCGAGCGTATCCTGATATTAAACCTCATACCTGACATGGGCCCCGCGGCCGCGCCGGCCGTGTTGGAGAGGATTGATCAAGACCCTCCCTGGTATTACATGCGAAATCTGGTGCGTCTCTTAGGCAGGATTGGAAGCGATGAGCATTCAAGAATCATCGCACCGCATCTGCTCCACAGCGATCATCGCGTCCAAAGAGAGGCCGTAAAAAGCATCAGTCAAATAGGAGGACGGCCCAAGGCTGAACTTCTCCTGAACATCCTGCCCGAATGTGATGACCGCGTCAAGGCAGGAGTGGTAACCGCATTGGGTTCCCTGAAATACCGAAATGCCGTAAAGCCCCTCATTGAACTGTTTAAATCCAAGCATGCATTGCCTGAAGACATAAAAGTCGACTTGCAGGAAAAGATCTGTCTCGCCCTGGGTAACATAGGCGACAAACAGGCCATGCCCTTTCTAAGGGGAATCCGCAAACACAGGAGCTTTCTCACCCTGACATCATCTTACCATCCGACAGTGAGGGCCGCTGCAGCAAAGGCTCTCGGCAGAATCACGAGCAAGACCTGATTATTTCAAAGCCGGCTGCTCTAAATACTTGTCGACAAGCTCCTCGATCCTTTCACGATCCCAACCAGTATATACATCTTTTCCTTCAATGATGAACGCCGGATATTGGCGCAGACTGTGTATGAGGGATTTATAGATGCCGCGCGGCGACTGGGCGTCAGTCAGGCGGATAGCAATTCGGTGTTTGTATAGTTGCTTGAGCTCACCGAGCCGATCGGACACCTTTAGAATTTCTTCTTTTAACTCCTCAGGATATTCTTCAATATCCCCCTTATTAGCCTCCCTTCCCCAAGCCCCGACTCACGGAAAACGACCTCACACGTGCTGCAGTGACTGTAGGTCGTAAGAAGATTGCCCACGACTTCTATGGATATTGCCTTCATATACATCGCCCTATTTACACGGGAGGAAGCAGGGCATGCCTGTCAAGGGCAGGCCATCGCCCGGATTCTTGATCTTCATCAGGATAGTATTAGTGTAGAAAACGAAGACCCATTCGTCAATGAAAAATAGGGTGGAAGACCCCGCACATTTTCGGATTCTAATCGTTAAAATGTATCTGATACTTCCGGCGGGGTTATTACGAGTGATTCTTTAGGTAACCGTCGATGTACCGTTTGACATTCTCCTTCGGCTGGAAAATTCCGAAATGGCCTTCACAGAGTATATCAGCCTCCAGGGCGAGGAGTTTCTTCATCGACTCCTTCCACTTCCCTATGTCAGATCCGAAGATGTCCAGGAACGGCCCATGTATGTCCTGGCCGAATAATACGCGCCTTCCCGCCCTGTCAAGATATATGGCGAGAGAACCAGGCGTGTGCCCAGGCGTATGGAGGCAGTGGAGTTCGCTCCCGCCAAAACGGAGGATTTCGTGATCTCCTGTGATTTTAAGGTCGACCGGAGTCGGCGAAAAGAACGTCCCGTAACAACTGGCGGCAGTTCGGACGCTGTCTCCTTCCTCAACGGCGCCTGCGTCAAGGTCGTGCATCACGATCTTGCACCCGAACTGTGTTCTGAAATACGCGGCCGAACCGATATGGTCAATATGGTTGTGGGTGAGAATAAGCGTTGAGATTCTCTTCGGGTCGAGTCCGGCGTCTTCAATGTTCTTTTGCAGTATCCGGGAGCTCCCCCCCGCACCGGCATCAATCATTACCAATTCGCCGCCAAAGTCGACGATGAATGATGCCGCGTCATCTCCGCGTGAGACGTCGGGGCCGCCGATGAGATAAACGCCGTCTACAATAATTCTTGCCTTCCCCATAGCCATTCACCTGAGTCATTTATCAACGTACCTGATGTCCCCAGAATCAAAAGCTCACCATATGTGGGGACGGACCTCTTGGCCGCGTTCCTTTCACTTTCCAGTCCGGATTGTCATGCGCTCTTCGAAGAACTCGGACGCCTGCGATTTGCCATTATCAACCATTTCCTGCAACTTGACGCCCCTCGTCTTGATCCCTACATCCTTTTCTCCCGTCTTAACCTGATAAACGCCACCCTCCCTGGAGAGACTGATGTCTCCGAGGGGGGACGTGCTCGTATAAAGAATAATCCGCTCTTCACCGAAGGGGGGACTGACTTCCAGCTCAAACCTGTCATTGCCCGACGGTATTTCGTATATCACGCCGCCGTTGAAGTAGTTCTCCTTCCTGTAAGGATTGGGGAGAATTTGCAGGGTCTCACCTTTGGCATCCCTGTAATGTACACGGGCGTAAAACGGCTTGTTTCCTTTTATATAGATCTTGATCTTTTCGCCCTTTTGATATTTCTCCTTGTCCGTCCAGATGCGAACATTCAACGGTAATCCGGGATTATCATTAGAAAGCCGGCCGGCGATCATTTCTTTCACCGCTTTTTCATCCGGAATTACCTCCGCTTTGATTTTTGTCTTGAAACAATCCCCAATCCGCTCGTCTTTGTACCAGCGGTTTTCCTTAACCTCGAGGATCTTTACAGAGGCGTTGGAATACGCCTTGACCATATCTTCTTCGATCTGCAAGTCTTTGACCTTTGTTTCACTCTTCACGTATGTGATGGCATACTCGACTGCGTTTCTCTTCGCATCCGCCATGGCGGTCTGTTCCGTCTGCTTCCTCGACTTGTCTTCTCCCGAGCAGGCATAGCCCTCCGCGTCGATAATCGTGGATTGAATTGCATAGGCATTCCCGACAGCAAATAAACAGATTAATATGGAAAGGATCGATCTTAACATGCATTGCCCTCCTCATCGAATGTACCAATCAGATCATTGATATCGTCTATATTATGCCGCTTAAGATAATCTTCAATGCCGTCGATGATATCCGTCGTGGCAGAGGGATTGATAAAATTAGCAGTTCCAATCTGTACGGCCCGGGCGCCTACTATAAGGAACTCCAGGGCGTCAGAGGCATTCATGATACCCCCGATCCCGATCACCGGTATTTTGACCCTCTTTGCCACCTGCCACACCATTCGCAGGGCGATCGGCTTTACGGCGGGACCGGAAAGCCCCCCGGTGACATTTGCAAGATGAGGTATCCGGCGCTCAATGTCCACAGACATACCCGTCAGGGTATTAATGAGTGACACAGCATCCGCGCCACCCTCCTCTACAGTTTCTGCAATCAAACAGATGTCTGTAACATTGGGCGTGAGTTTTATTATAACGGGAAGATCGGTCAGGCGCTTCACCTCTCTTGTCACAGCGTGGGCCATATCCGGATCGGAGCCGAAAATAATTCCACCCTTCTTCACATTGGGGCACGATATGTTGATCTCCAGACCATCTACGCCTTTCGACTCGGAAAGCAGTTCCGTAACCCTCTTGAAATCATCGATCGTTTCGCCGAAGACATTTGCGATGACCGGCACCGAAAACTGCCGGAGGAAAGGCAGCTTCTCCTTTATGAATGCATGCACGCCCGGATTTTCCAATCCTATGGCGTTGAGCATGCCGCAGGGAGTCTCCATGATCCTCGGAGGCTTGTTTCCGGCTCTCGGCTCTAATGATACACCTTTGGCAATTATGGCGCCCAGACGAGTTATATCAAGATAGGGGACATACTCACTGCCATAGCCAAAAGTGCCGGAAGCGGTCAGCACCGGATTCTTGATAATCAAGCCCCCTATATCAACCTGCATTTCCGGCCCGGCATTTTTCATAGATCCCCGTCTCTCTTCTGATTGTTCTTGCCCAGTTGGAGAATCAACCCCAGTGGATGTCCCCGATGTTAAACACCGGTCCTTCCATGCAGACGCGTGCATGCTCCCCTCTGCCACCGCCGTCTTTCAACAGCACCGTGCAGCCCAGGCATGCCCCTATACCGCACGCCATGCGCTCCTCCATCAATATCTGACAGAATACAGAATTCCCCGCCACGAGCTCTGATAATTCTTTCAACATCGATCGCGGGCCGCACGCGTATATCTTCGAACTTCCGGCAGCATATGATGAAATGTCTGCTGAGAATCTTTCCGTTATCAGTCCCTGAAAACCGTGGGAGCCGTCGTCCGTGCTTGTAAATACGCGGCTGCATATTCTTTTTAACTTTTCGATGCCGACAAGGTTCTCCGCTTTACTTGCGCCATAATAGCAGATGAGCTCGACGTCCCTTGCAGCAGCGAGGCTTCTGTAATGCTGCGCGAGATATGTGATCGGAGCGACGCCTATTCCCCCGCATATGAAGACGACCTTTCCGGCCTCCGGGTAAGTATCAAACGCCCGGCCATACGGACCCAGTACTTCTACAAAATCACTTTCCCTGAGCCTCGACAACACCAGCGTACCCTTACCCACAACCTTATAGAGTATCTCAACCGTTACTTCCTCTTGGGACCTTTCAAAACCATAAACACCGAACGGTCTTCCGAGAAGCGGATCGATACGCCCCGGATCCCGCATCATCACAAACTGCCCGGGCATGGGCGTCTTAAATGATTCCGCCAGCGTCACTCTCAGTAAAAAATGGCCGGCGCTTATTTGCTGGTTCTTGACGATTTTACCATTCATGACGTGTCTATAATTTATTCTTTACCGATAAATTGCAAACATTTTTTCATGTCCGCACACAAGATCATGGCATCTTCTCCCGATTCAGCATAGTAATGCGGCCTTATATCCGTAACCTCGAAGCCGTATTTCTCGTACAACCGTTTCGCACCTTCATTGGATCGGCCCACCTCGAGCCTGCAAAGGGCGGCGCCTTCACGATGGGAACACCTCATCATTTCCGTCATGAGCCTTGAGGCAATCCCTGATTTTCTCAAGTCCTCCCTGACACAAATTTTATGGACCTCAAGTTCCCCGGCAATTATCCAGTAGGTCACATAGCCAGCAATTTCCTTGCGTCGATCTTTCTGAATCCGCGCCACGAGGCTGCGGGAGATGGGTATCTGAAGTTCCCGCACAAACACATCTTTCGACCATGGCCTGGAAAACGTTGAATTCTCAATGGCTAAAATCTCGTCGAGATCTTCCATTCTCATACTTATGATTTTAATCGATTGTTGGTCCATCTGGCCCGGATGTGTACGTCCTGAAGAATGCTGTTGGGAGGGAAACGCCATGGGAGTGTTTCGTTGTCTCAATCATGCCGCGTCGTGCATGATATATGCGCATAAGTTCGCTATTCCACCTTCTTGCTCAACACCTCGCTCGCTAAATAAATATTCTTCTTGCCGTACTCCTTTATATAAGACGCAAAATCCTTCAGTTTCATCTCCTTCCTCTTTTCATCGAGCTTCAGAAGCATAGGCAGGTTTACGCCGGTTACAACCTCCAGCTTTCCGTCCTTCAGGAATGATAGGGAGATGTTTGAAGGCGTACCGCCGAAAAGATCCGTCAATATCAATACACCCTGGCCATGGTCCAGTTTTTTGATCAACTGGCTCATTTCCTTTTTTATCTCTTCCATCCCCTTCTTCTGATCCACGGAGACGTAGCTCACCCCTTCGAATTTCCCTTTTATCAGCTCAGCTGCCTTAACCAGTTCACTGCCGAGATTGCCATGAGTTGTTATGAGAACGCCGATCATAGTCTGTCTCCTGAAAGTCTTTCACCGACTCGTAAGCTAATTTATTGCCCTGCAATTGTCAAGGCGCATTTATCGCCTGCGCCGGAAAAAGGGAAGATGAGCAATTTAGAAGAAGTTGAGCGAAACCGGTCACTTTCTCCACATGCCGGCATGCATTTTCTCTTGACACATAAAGTCCTCTTGTCTATAGTTTACACAATTCAGCACTTACGGAAATTACGATCAGCGAAAATCGAATCATCTTCACATCTCCGCCAAACTGAACCTAAACATGTGGATGCGGCTCCCTGAAGCGATTTACATAGAGCGGACTTTATAAAAATGATTTGACTAAAGATCGCACAGGGGATTATGAATAAGCGTCTTCGTAAGAAAGACTCTTTTTTACGGATTCGTAAAAGATAATCATTTTTTAGAAAGAAGGATAGCAATGACATCGAATCAGAAACTTATCAAGTGGGTAGAGGAAATGGCACATCTTTGCAAGCCCGATCGCGTGCATTGGTGCGATGGATCAGAAAAGGAATATGATGAAATGTGTGACACGCTTGTAAAGTCCGGCACGTTCATTAAACTGAACGAGCAGAAGAGGCCGAACTGTTATCTCTCCAGGTCTGATCCCGCAGATGTGGCAAGAGTCGAAGAACGCACGTTTATCTGTTCGAAAAAGAAAGAGGACGCCGGGCCGACAAATAACTGGTCCGACCCGGAAGAAATGAAGAAGACCCTCATCGGGTTGTTCAACGGCTCCATGAGGGGAAGAACCATGTATGTCATCCCTTTCAGCATGGGGCCGCTCGGTTCCAATATCGCCCATATCGGCATTGAGATAACTGATTCGCCGTATGTCGTCTGCAGCATGAAGATCATGACGCGCATGGGCAAAGCTGTTCTTGATATCCTCGGAAAAGACGGAAACTTTGTCCCCTGCCTGCACTCGGTCGGCAAGCCGCTCAAGCCCGGCGAAAAGGACGTGCTGTGGCCCTGCAATAACGAACACAAATACATCGTCCACTTTCCCGAGACGAGAGAAATCTGGTCCTTCGGAAGCGGTTACGGCGGAAATGCACTGCTGGGCAAAAAATGCTTTTCGCTGCGCATAGCTTCTGTTATGGCGCGTGACCAGGGATGGATGGCCGAACACATGCTGATACTCGGGCTTACATCCCCGAAAGGCGTGAAACGCTATATTACCGGCGCTTTTCCAAGCGCCTGCGGCAAGACCAATCTTGCCATGCTGATACCTACAATTCCCGGATGGAAAGTGCAGACCGTGGGAGACGATATTTCGTGGATGAAGTTCGACGCTGATAAAAAACTCCACGCCATCAATCCAGAATACGGTTTCTTCGGCGTTGCTCCGGGAACATCGATGGAGTCCAATTCAAATGCCATGCTCAGCATGACCAAGAATTCGATTTTTACCAATGTCGCATTAACGCCTGACGGCGACGTCTGGTGGGAAGGAATGACAAAGGAAAAGCCCGAGAAACTCATTGACTGGAAAGGGCAGCCCTGGACGCCCGCGTCCGGCCGTGACTCATCACATCCAAACGCGCGCTTCACATCCCCGGCAGGCCAATGTCCTGTCATTGATCCGGCGTGGGAGGACCCCAAAGGCGTTCCCGTATCCGCATTTCTATTCGGCGGCCGGCGCGCCACTGTCATACCTCTCGTCTGCGAGGCCTTCAGCTGGCAGCACGGCACCTTTATGGGATCGATCGCCAGTTCGGAAACAACCGCGGCAGCGGCCGGAACCGTCGGCGACGTGCGGAGAGACCCTTTCGCAATGCTGCCTTTCTGCGGCTACCACATGGGCGACTATTTCAAGCACTGGCTCGACATAGGAAAGAAGACGGCCGCGAAGAATCTCCCCAGGATCTTCTACGTAAACTGGTTCCGCAAAACGTCAGACGGCAAGTGGTTATGGCCGGGCTACGGTGAGAACAGCCGCGTCCTCAAATGGATCTGCGAAAGGCTCGACGGGACAGCGAAAGCCGTGGAAACACCCATCGGTTATGTGCCTGCCCCCGGTGCAATCGATCTTTCGGGTCTTAACGTTTCCGACCAGGATATGGCGGAACTTCTCAGAGTTGATGTCAACGCCTGGCTCCAGGAGGTGGAGAGCATAAAGAAACATTACAGCCAATTCGGAGACAGGCTGCCTCAAGGCCTCAGAGATGAATTAAACGCTCTTGAGAAAAGATTGCTAAAGGAAAAGAAATAGCATCTGCTAATCTAACGGAGCTTTTCTCCTCCGTTACGGAAGCTTTGCGGCGGAGGAGGTCCAATTTTGCGCGCAGTGACTTGATATCGGATTGAAGCGGGTTTGTGTTCAGCGTTAGTTCCTCTTTCATCGGGGCGAAGACCATGCCGTCTGTTATAAACAAACGCAGTGATGCAAAATCCGGGATATTGAGATTCTTCGCATGTATTAAAACCCTGTGCGGCGCCGTGATTGAGGCGGCCCTCCTGGTGGCGGCTGCTACCGCCGGATATGCCGTTCTGCTCTATTTCTTTAAGAAGCTGTGGAATGTTTATGTCGCGACATATGTGGGCCAGTACTATCTCGCGGAATTTCCGATTCACGCCCAAAGAACTATCAACATCCTGGGCAGGAATCTTCTCGAATTTTCCCTGAAGATGAACATCCTGGCTTTCCTCGTGTGTATGGGAACCGGGGTTGCATGCAAAATACTCCACGTCTCGAGATTCCTTTACTCGAACCGCAGCATGTTCGGCAGAATCGTAATCTGCGGCCTTCCCCTCACGGCATTCGTCGCCCTGATCGCGAGGTCTAAATTTGGTCTCCCTGAATGGAACTCTGCTTACACATATTCCCTCCCGCCCACACTTGCGTTATTTTCGGGATGCTTCAATCTTGCAGACAGGCTCTTCCCGGAGATCGGCGACTTATTGAGAAGAATAGAGGCCTACCTCAAGAACGCATAGACTATTCTATGCGGACGCGAGGCCGGCCGGGCACAGATTTTAATCGTAGCGTAGAAGGTCATGGGCGCAAAGAAAAAAGTGCACAGCACTAACTGCAGTGGAGAAGCGAAACAGTACCGGAATCCCTTTCCCACAGTGGATATCATCATCGAGCTCGATGACCGGGGCATTGTTCTGATTTCCCGTAAGAATTATCCCTTCGGTTGGGCCCTCCCGGGCGGCTTTGTCGACTATGGAGAATCACTTGAAGATGCCGCAGTGAGAGAAGCAAAAGAAGAAACCGGGCTTGACATACGGCTAATCGGACAGTTCCATACATACTCCAGGCCGGACAGAGACCCACGCCACCACTCGATATCCACCGTCTATATCGCAAAGGCGAGCGGTGCGCCGCGCGCCGCCGACGACGCCAAAGAGGCAGGCATATTTACGAGAGATGCACTGCCCGAACCTATCGCATTTGACCATAGAGAAATATTGGAGGATTACTTCAGCTTCAGGGATGATGACTTCTGAGTCTACCGCAAACCTGATGAGACGAGTTTCGCTGTACCATTACGCATAAAGCGCGTCATACAGCCCTGATGTGCGCACAATGCGTCTCGATACAGCAGCGCGAAAGATTCCCTCGCTTCCCCATACCTCCACATGCTTTTTCGCCCTTGTAATTCCCGTGTAGAGAAGCTCCCGGGTCAGCAAAGGAGAATCATAGTCGGGGAGGATAAGCAGGATACTTTCGAACTCAGATCCCTGGCTTTTATGAACCGTCATGGCAAAAACGGTTTCATGCTCAGGCAACATTACAGGCGGGAACCTCCGGATATTGCCTCCGGCATCCCTGAAGAAGGCCCGCAATTCATTATCCTGGCCATGATCAGGGAGGATAATGCCGACATCCCCGTTGAAGAGCCGCAGGCTGTAGTCGTTGCGTGTAATCATGATCGGCCTTCCGCTGTACCAATGTTCTTCCTGTCTTATGAGGTTGGGCTCTCTGAGAATGTTCTCAACGATCCGGTTGACAGCCACCACGCCAAAAGGTCCTTGCCTTACGGCGCAGAGAATACGAAACCCTTCGAAGAAATCCAGCGCATGTTCAACATTGCCATGTAAATTAATGAGTTGCGAATAATTACTGAACTGTTTGTTTACAATATCTCTTAGCGCAGAAACCACGGCATCCGGCCTCTTTATGTCCAACCATGAGATATCCGGGTAGGCTCCCGACCGCAAAACGCTCATCGCACCCGCGCTATTGCCTGCGTTTATTTCGTTACATGCCCTGCTTATCCCCGAATCTTTTTCAAAGCGGTAGCTCTTATTAAGCCCTGCGATGCAGTCCTGTATGCCGGCTGCGCCAGCCGCATCGGAGCCCGTAAGAGCCTGCCCCGTGAATGCTTTCAGTGCGCCGGCAAAATCACGTGAATATGGCCTCTTCTCCCCCATCCCGCAGATATCGCCGAGGACCGCGCCCGCCTCCACAGAAGAGAGCTGATCCCTGTCTCCGAGGAGAATCAATCTGGCATCCGTTGGCATAGCCTGGACAAGCTTGGACATGAGCGGCAAGTCGACCATGGACGCCTCGTCTATAACAACCAGATCAAATGGGAGAGGGTTTTCCTTGTTGTACCGGAAGTAAGGCGAATTTCTCAAACTGCCGAGAAGGCGGTGAATGGTCGTGGCGCCGTTAGGAATTGCGGCCTTGAGGGCTTCGGGTGAAGCCAATCCTTCCCTGTTTTTTCTGATCGACTCCTGGAGGCGAAAAGCGGCCTTTCCCGTGGGGGCGGCCAGCGCGATCTTCAGCGCTTTGCCCTTTGACTGCTCCAAGAGAAGGGCCAATACCTTCGCCACAACCGTTGTTTTGCCCGTTCCGGGACTGCCGGATATTACGGAAAATCTCTTCAGGAAAGCCGTGACGGCGGCAATCTTGGCCCAGTCCGCATCTCCGTCGTCATCCGGAGTCGCAGGAAATAACCTGGATAGACTCTCTCTAAATAGCGGGACATCTACTTCATCGAGACGCACTTGATTCTTCTTATCATCTATATCTCCGATCCGATCTTTGATGAAATCGGCAAGCGTCTTTTCATAGTCCCAATAGCGATAGAGATAGAGGCGCGCGTGATTATCGAGGATGAGGGGTTTATAGTCACCGGGTCTTCCCACAACCTTAGATCCGTGAAGGGCGGCAGACCATTCGGCCAATGACGGCAGGACGATCGCATCTGCACCGCCCTTCTCATCATTTAACAGCGTGCCTTCTACGCATCGAAGGTCAAGGCATATATTCCCCTCTCTCGTGAAGCGGCTGACCATTGCCGCGGCAAGCAGAATCTCCGTTGCATGGCTTCCCGAAAGCCGCCCCATGAAACGGGCAAAGTGAATATCCAGGTCGGAAAAGTATTCGTTGTTAAGGCTCGGCTGTGTTCTATTCATGGTCAATACCTGCGACGCTCCTAGGCTTCCCCAATCAAGGTTTCGGTCAAGCTCTCGATGAATCCTTCCCCGGGGCGGTCGTAATAAATTCCGCAGCGCCGGCCGCACGCAGGGTCCATCCCGCGTAGGAACAGATAATACACCCCACCGAAATGTGTCTCATACTTGTAATCTGAAATCCGTGACTGGAGGAACTTGTTCAGTGCCACTGTATAGATATGATACTGGAGAAAGTAAAAGGACTCCGCCATCACGCGGGAAAGCGCATCTGCGTTGTAGTCCGTCGCCTGTCCCCCCAAGAAGTTTGATTTCCAGTCCACCAGGTAAAACCTGTTTCCGTGCCTGAACACCATATCCATGTAGCCCTTCATGTATCCTCGCGCCGGGCTGAACCGGAGCTTCTCCATAATCTCAGGAATTGCCCGCACGCCGGCCGTTTTACGCCTCGACCCAGTAATATTATAAATTGACCTGAGCGCCTCTGGAGAAATGCGCTTCAGCGGAAAATAGAATTCGACTTCATTGATGCGGTCGCGGGTGTTTACGGCCGCGAGCTTCAACTTGCCGTCCTCGGGATCAAGAGGCATGTTGACGACATTCGTCAGCATGGAGACGATTGCATCAACCCATTTACCCTCGAAGCCGTATTCCGGAAGTTTCCGGGAAACAAGGGTTCTCGCCGCGCCCATATCTTCTTGCGCATAATCCATGTGCTCCATAATGTCATGCAGAAAACTTCCTGCCCTCGCTCCTTTGGGAAATGCGAAAATGCCCGACGCCTGAGGGCCGGTTGCGGCCTCATCCGAGATATCCATCTGGGGACCGGTATCCCTGTCCGGAAGATCCGCAGCGTGGGGTCTATCGGAGGTGAGGTAAGAGAAGCTCGCTATCTTCCAGGTTCTGTCAATGGTCCCGGAAAAATGGCGGCACTCTGTCCCCTCGCCGCCATCACTGCGCACGCGATACTTACGCGCTGTAAAGACGGGCATCTCGCGTGCATCTATGGTGCCTTCGGACTTTTCGACGACATCCGCGATGTCGTCGAAAAGCTCTCTATCGCTCAAATTACAGAACCGCTCATCAGTCGCGTCGATAACATTGCCGGAGGAATCCGCTCCGCATCTGTGGAACAGATACGCAGGGGCGGAGGTTCCTGCCTCATTAAATTTTCCCCAGACCAGATAGCATCGATGCCTTGCCCTGGTAAGTGCGACATAGAGAAGGCGGACATTTTCAGCGAGAAGCTCCCTTCGTGCATTCTCTCTGCTGCATTCACGGTCGGATGATCCGATGTCGCAGGTCAATCTCCAGTCATTGCGTTCATCATGAAAAGATAAGACATCGCCCTTGACATTCGAATCTCCCCACACAAAGGGACAAAAGACGACGGGGTACTCAAGGCCCTTGCTCTTATGGACGGTAACGACCTTCACTGCCTTTTCATCGCTTTCGAGCCGGATCTGGTCCTCGTCGGACCGCGCAGTTTCCCGACCCCTCTGCTTTGTAAGCCACCTTACGAGTGACATCGGTCCCAGCCTCTTTCCTGCGGATTCGCGCTGCAGTAGTTCCGCCAGATGAAGGATATTGGTCAGGCGTCGCTCGCCGTCAGGATACCCAAGAAGACGCTCTTTGACGCGTTCTTGACTCATGAGTTGCCTGAACATCCTGATAAAGCCATGCACATGCCAGATTTCATGGTAATTCCAGAATCGTTCGAGCCATATCCTCCATTCGTTTTCTTCAGTAATGAATCTGTCCAGATCCTTCCCGTCTGCTCCCATCATATCCGTGGTCAGGGCTCCCCTTACCAATCCTCCGCGGTCCGGATAGACAATTCCCATCAATACCCTTTCCACTTCCAGTGCTTCGCGGGAATCAAAGATATTTTCCTTCATATGGAGAACGCACGGAATCCCTGCCTCTGAGAGGGAACTTTGAACAAGAAGGGCCTCCCTGTTGGTTCTAACCAGGACGGCAATATCTCCTTCATGTATCGGTTCTTCTCCGATCTGCGCCTTCCCTTCCCTGCCCAATTCAAGCAATCTCGCTATCTCCGCTGCCACGGAACGGCAAATCAGCGACCTCGCCCTGCCCTTCGCCAGGCCTTTTGCGGCAGCCGCGTGTTTCTCTGACGGAACAATCCATAGATGTAACGGCGCTTCACGCTTGCCTTCCACTTTCAGAAATCTGTGAACTTTACCGGAGGCGGCCTCAGCCGGTTGAAAAGAAATTCCGTCATAAACGAAAGCCTTATCCCTGTGTGAGAAGAGAGTATTGACGGCTTTCACCAATCCGGGTTCGGACCGCCAGTTCTCGCGGAGCGCATATTTCGTTTCCACGACGGATGCCGCCTTCATGTAGGCAAACACGTCCGCGCCCCGGAAGTCGAATATCGTCTGTTTAGGATCGCCGATAAGAAAGAGGTCTCCGCCTTCCTTTCCAAAAACACTGTGGAATATCGCGTACTGAATCGTGTCCGTATCCTGAAACTCGTCGATTATTGCAGATTTGTATTTGCGCCTGATCGCTGCTGCAAGAACTTCACCGCCCGCCCCTTCCAGCGCTGAGCGCATCTTCAACAGGAGATCATCATAAAACATGATGTTCCGCAGGCCCTTCCGGGCGGCGATCTCCCTCCTCGCAGTTCTGATCATCTCGGTCTTGAGAAACAGAAGATGTCCTTCCATGAAATCTCGCACTGTGCGGGCTTTAACAGCGGCGTCTTCGCACAAGGCGAAGAACTCATGGCTCGGACGCTCGGCGCCCTTCTTTAATGATGCGCTGATTTTTGCCTGTGTGAATTTTTCGAAATCTTTGAACAGTGTGAAGCGCTGCCTGTCGGAAGCGATAAATCTCTGCATGGCTTCCACCATGGCAGGCACTCTCCCGCCGTAGATATTAGCCTTGAGACCCGGGCTCTTCAACAGTTCCACGATCTCTCCCTGCGAGTCCGTCCACATCTGCCGAAGCCCGTTGATTACCGCTTCGAAGAGCGTCAACGCCCCGGCAATTGTGCCGGCCTCCGGAGGATCCACTTCCGGAACGATTACGACATCCGGGTTCATGGCGTTGTTGTCCAACAGTTTGAGAAAATATCCCGGGCTGAAACCCCGATTTATGGCGTACTCCGCGAACGCAGGGAGGGCGTCGTAAAAATGCCTCCTCCAGAAATCCTCCACTATCTCCTTTCGCAGGTCTTCCTGATTCGTCACCATTTCCACGTCAAAGAGGGCCCCGCTCTCGAAGGCGTTTTCATAGAGCATCCTCTGGCAGAAGCCGTGAATGGTAAAAATTGCCGCCTCATCAAAATCCCTGACGGCAGCGGTGAGCCTTTCCATTGCCTGCTTCCGATCTCTCTCATCAGGATATTTTTCGAGAAGCCCTCTTAAGAAAGATTCGTCACTTCGCCCCCACGTAAATGAAGCCAGGGCATCCTTGAGTATTTTCCGGATCCTGTCCTTCAACTCTTCGGTAGCCGCGACGGTGAAGGTGACCACGAGGATGTCTCTGACGGGCAGCCTCTTCTCAACGATGAGGCGGACAAAGAGGCACGTTACCGCGTAGGTCTTCCCAGTGCCTGCAGCGGCCTCAATAAGATTTTTCCCGTCAAGGGGACTGTTGGTCGGATCAAATTTCTTCATGTGGCTCGAATCATCCCGTTTACTTCAATCCGTTATGGCTCAAGATTTCTCTGATGCGCGAAGAGCGGCGCGAAGACATCATCCGCGATCCCCTGAAACTCGGCATCAAGGGGATCTGCATTACGGAAGCACAGGCT
This sequence comes from Syntrophaceae bacterium, assembly GCA_003142635.1. Classification (GTDB taxonomy): domain Bacteria; phylum Desulfobacterota; class Syntrophia; order Syntrophales; family UBA2185; genus Fen-1135. The sequence continues at coordinate 19,965 of PLMX01000244.1, forward strand.
GAAATAAGGGTCATCGCGTTCCCCCGGCCTTTCACTGAACTCGCTCCCCTCCCAAACCTTCCTTGCCTCCTCTATTCCTGCATCTTTCGATTTTCCCTTGATGAGCACCGCCTCCGCGTATGCCCAGGAACTCTCGGGAAAAAATTTGAGCGGCTGGGACAGGCCCGTCGCATATGCCGTAAGCAATCTCTGAAGGATCGNNATCCCCTCGGGCTCATCGACCGGCGCATATTCGCACGATCCCGTCATGCCAAAGAGAAAGCCCCGGCGCGGATAGGCATCATTCCCTGCTGCATTCAAGACAAGCTGTCGCAGCCAGGACTGCAGAAAGTCCATTGCCTTAAGCCTTGCATACCGATATTCTGTCAGACCGCCCATATGAATGGAATCGATGCGGCCCGTCAGCGTGAATCCGGAAATAGCCATGTTGATATTGAGCGGCGTCAGTCTATCTGCGATGATATGGGGACGAATCCACGCGGCAAATTCCGCAGCGCCTTGAGCGAGAGTGCTGTAGCGGTAGGACCCGATCGTGCCGTAAGGAAGCTGCCCGGACGCCCTGGCCACGGAAAAGTAGTCGTCGAGGTTCCATCCTGCGAGGGCCTTCTCCACGAGAGTCTGTTCCAGGCTGTATTTCTCGAGACCCGCAAGATCGAATAATTCCTGTTCACGCAGTAAATCTCCCTCATCTTCAAGCGTCACGCCGAGGCGCCTCTGCAAAATGAATCTCGCCGGATTCCTGAAGAAACTCATCAGATCGTTCAAATCAACCGTCTTCCATTCGTCTCCTGCTTCGGAAAGCACGCTCTCTATGAATACAGGAGGAGATGCACCGGGACTTAACAGGCTGCGCGCGGCCCTGCAATCCTCCTCGGAATAGCTGAACAGCCCCCGATCGCCGCGGAAGTATGCCGCATTGAATGCCTGCAGACGATGCCTTGTTATGACGTGTTCGGAAATATCCTTCCCTCGTATTCTGAAGCCCTGCATCAGGTAATCGAGAAGTTCACTGACAAGCACAGAAGGCGGGACGAGGCTGTTGTCTTCGATGCTCTGGCCGACATGGCTGATGTATAGACGCTCTCTTGCCGAGAGAATTGCCTCGAGGAAGAGATAGCGGTCATCGTTTCGACGCGACGGATCACCAGGCCGCGGTGATTTCAACATCAGGTCAAAACCCAATGACCTCGACTGGCGGGGAAAGCTGTTGTTATTCATGCCGAGAAGGCATATGACCTTAAAGGGGATGCTCCTCATGGGCAGCATCGCGCAGAACGTTATGCCGCCTGTCAGGAAACCGGCGCCGAGAGTTTCTTCCCCGAGGACATGCTTCAAATAATACTTTATGACGTCTATCCCTAAGGCCTCGGAGAATCCTGAATCAACCTGCATGCCCTCCAGTCCCCGGAGCTTCTGTCTGAAAACATAGAGGCCCCTTCCCGATTCCATGTCGTCATCAATTTGAAAAAATTTATCGAGAATGCCAACGAGTGTCCGCGACCAGGCATCAATAGTCATCAAGCCGCCGAGGTTGCCTGCTTCCATAAAGAGCTGATCGGCAAAGGTCAGAAAACGGCCCAGAACCGCTGCCTCACCGCCTTCAATATTATCGTAAGGCAGAACCCCCTCAAAGAGTCCATCATCCCGCCGGGGCATCGCATAGCCGAGGAGCAGGCGCTCCAGACCCGCCTTCCAGGTATTTTCCGGAATGCCCGGAAGTCCCACACGCCGGCGGCTCTCTTCATCGATCCCCCAGTAGATGCGCGTGTCCCCAACCCACCCTCTGATTGTTGCAACATCCTTCTCGGAGAGATCGAACTTCCTGCAGACATGGGTCGATTCGAGGATCGAAATGATGCGCGAGACTTCGAACCGACTCCCGTAGAGGTCTAATATCTCGAAGAAGGTGTCGGTGATCTCAACCTCTGTCTTCACACTGATATCGGCAATGCTGAAGGGGATGCGCGGCCTCTCGGTCGATTCCCTGCTCTCAGGAATATCGAAGACGGCCTCTATGAAGGGTGCGTACGCTTCGATATCCGGTGTCATAACCAGGATATCCTTGGGCATCAGCGAAGGGTCTTCTTCAAACATCGCGAGAACTCTGTCATGGAGAACCTCGACCTCCCGCATCTTGCTGTGACACGAATGGACTTGTATCGATGAGTCATCATCAGGGATGTCGAGCGGCGCCTCATCTTCCGTCCTGCCCCTGTCCCGTAAGTTGAGCATGTCCGACTGCAGGGCGGAAAGCATGTTTTTCGCGCCGCCGTCCGAGAAGGAATCGCAATATTCGGCCTGGAAATCAGACATGCTGCCCAGGAATTCCCGTCCTAAAGAACCCAGCGATGAGAGCAGGCTGTTGCCCCTTTCCAGATATAATGACTCTTCGGTGGGGCTCTCCCGCCCCGTTTTCTCCCTCACCCTTGAGAGCTCCCGCCTCATCTCCCTGTCGGAGCGGATATCAAGCCAGAATTCCTGCGACGGGCTCATGAGGAACAAATTGACGTCTATCGAGCCGGCAAGCGCATGAATAATGTCCAAATGAAACCGCGGGAGTGATGAGATCCCAAAGACTGAAACCCGCTCAGGCAGAAGGTTTGCGTCAACGCTTCGGTATTGCATTTTTTTAAGAAACTCATCCCGCAACCTCGCAGCGTGATAGGAACAGTCACCTTTCATCAATGCCCGCCATATTTCCGCCTGCCATTTCTCGTCCTTCTCGCTAATCCTTCCCTCCTCCCAGGACATCACCATCTCGGGCCGGAAAATCAGATACTGGTCAAAAACATGCGCTATCTTCTCCGCAAGCTGGAAGAGTTTCAGGTTGTAGGGCGATCCCCTCTCTTCGTCAGCGGCATTGCTTCCGGACAGATAGACATCGATAGTTTCAAAGCCGGGGCTTTTTACAAATGCCGGAAGCAATCCCATAATTTTCCATGTCATCACGTCCGGATCTGTGGTCTGATTCTGTGGAAACTCAGGCATTACAGCAGACATGACGCGTGCAACAAATGCCTTGGGAAAGTCAAAGGAGATATTTGCCGAGATGCCGAGATGATGGGCCAGCCGCATCGAAACCCAGCGCTCCATCCCCCTGCTCTGCACAATAATCACCTCTTTGGCCAAAGGCGAAGAAAGGGGCGTCTTCAGAACTTCACTGAGATTCTCCGCCAGGATTTCCAATCTGTTGCTGCTAAATATTTTCAGACCCACGTACTGCCTCGCTTGTCCTTGTGCATGCTCGAATATAACTCAATCCATATCGGGCCATATACGGCCATAATCGGGGAGGTACTCCGGAAATATTTTTCAACGAAACACCCTCTTGAGTTTGACAGACTTTTTGATGACATTTTGATGGTCTGAAGTATGGGAAAAGCGCTCCCCGAGATATTAATAATCGTTCATCCCTGAGAAATACATTCGTTGCCTTGCGCGTATTCCTCATACCAGGAGGACTTCATTCCGCGACTGTATTGCCCCGCGGAATGTGGTAAAGCTTTCTCAGTACCTCATCAAAATAATCAGGCAGGTAACGGTTCCACAGCTTGATCGGCAGCTCTCCCAGTTCATACTGCGCTGAATACGGAAAGACAAACAGATATTCCATCAGGTACTCTATATTCTTTGCGAGGTGGCCGTTATACGGCTGCCGCAGGCGCTGCTCGATGATCCGGTCTTCATGCATGCACCGGCCGATTTCGCTCTCCAGCATTTCTTCATAATCGGAAACTATTATTTCGAGATATATATGATCCTCCCCGGATCTGACGAATTCTGCAAACTCGCGATTGGAATCCCCGGGCCTTGAAGCTCTGAGGCGCATGACGTCGATGATCTTCTCGCTCAGGTCGTGGCTGAGTATCTCTTCGCGGGGCGGAGCATAACGCACTATGACATTAGTCGCATTATACTTCCCCGCATGTCGCTCCTCCTCAACGATTTCGCATCCCTCTATATTCCTGAGGACGTTCAGCAGCTCTCCCTGCCGTGAATTTTCGAGTATCACCTTCATGCCCGCCACGTCGTTGATCATATCATTGACGTCAGGAATCTCCCGCTTCTGCCTGAAATCCTCGACCAGACGGCTTTCCGCCTTGAGGAATTCTTCGATCATCTCCTCCTGTGACGTCGCGAGCTGATCCCTTGGAACGCCGAGGGTTCTGGCGCGCTCATCGGCGAGCAGGTCCGCGCGTTTTCTGATAGCGTCGAACATCCAGTCGATAATCCTGCGGGCGGATTTCTCCGCCATCCTGTGCACGCGCTTCTTTCTGCTTGACCCCAGGTATTCGTCCCCAAGGTCACTCTTCTTAAAAAATAGAGTGGCATGGAAAGGAGTCTCCCTGTAAAAGCGGCCCGGCTCGGCCTGGTAGTCGGCGATCAGCCCGTCTATTCTCTCGTTGCGATAAGCTGGATTAGCGACAATTATGTCCTTGAGGTCGCTCTTTACGAAGGCAGGCCTTGAGTGGAGTTCACATTTATGCAGGCCTTGAAATATTTTGCGCGAAAAAACATTCAGATATCTGGAGAGATAAATATTGTTGAAATGAACCAGGCGGGTAATCAGGTCCGCATCGGACGGATACACCTCGCAGTACATCCATCTCCGAATCAGATCTTTCAAGTCATTGCGATGCAAAAAGCTGTTGATGGTGATCATGATTATTATCTTCCCTGCAAGTCCCGTCTATGCGTGGAGATGAGTCTCAAGGCGCCCCGCATCTCTGTCCTTTTTTGCATTTACAGAAATCTGTTTTAATGCTACAGGTAAACAACATTCTAAGTCCATAATTTAACGTAACCTTAATATATAAAATGCGTGATGACAATGCATTTCTCCCTTCCTACAGCTAATTATGTAGCTTAACATTATACTATTACGCAAGCGAAGCGAGATGAACATGAAGAAACGTCTCATTATCATCCTGTCAGGTCCGTCATGCGTTGGGAAATCACCGCTCATCAAGGCGCTCAAGAAGGTCCACCCGGAAATATCCTTCCGGATGCCTGTCCTGCATACGAGCAGGCCGCCCCGGTCTATAGAGACGGAAGGGGTCGATTATTATTTCCGCACCGAAGAGGATATAAGGTCATATCCCCCAGAGCGTTACATCATCGGCCAGATACGAAATATCTGGCAGGCTATAGACCTCATGGAAATGCAGGCGCTCTCTACAGGCGGCAGCCTGATTATCCTCGAAATATATCCCACCCTCGGCAAACTGTTCCGGGACCATCCCCTGATACGGCAGTTGGCTCTTGATTTTGAGCTTTGCACTGTATTTATCAGTCCTGCTTCCGAAGACGAAATCCACGCCCTCCAGATTAACATGGGTTTTCGTTCACCGGAGGAAACCGCAGCCGCCATCATGCTGCCCAAACTCATCAGCCGTACGCAGCAGCAGGAAAAGCTCCTCACCCCGGATGTATTGGAGGACCTGCAAACACGGGCATCCATGGCCTATGCAGAGATGCAGATGGGTGAGAATTATACGCATCGGATCGTCAACCATGACGGCGAGGATTCCCATAACTGGCGCTACACGCCTCCGCTCGGCGATGCAGGAGAGACGCTTGCGCGCTTCGTGGATATCATCAGCAAACAGAAAAAGTCCCGGGACAACGCCTTCCCCCTTTAAGAGTCACTCTTGCCGCTGCAACATTCCCAGGTTCTGCTGCCGGACCTCACAAATAATCCTTGACGCTGACAAGCAAAATCGCTACTTCTACGGAAAGAAGCGGCATGGGATTGCCTTTAACAATTCATGAGGTGCATGACATATGACACAGGATATCTATGAAAGTTTGGCCGTTCACCTGGACGGCCTCCCCGGCGGTTTTCCCCGTACGGAATCGGGTGTGGAGATGCGTATCCTCAAACGACTGTTCACCGAAGATGAAGCCGCCCTCGCCTGTCGGCTGCGTGCGATGCCGGAGCCCGTCGAGAGAATTGCGAAGCGCACGGGTCTGCCGCCGGGAGAACTCTCGGACAAGCTCTACCGGATGTCCATCAAAGGCTTGGTCTTCCGCGCCGACACGCCCGAAGGTCCCCGCTACATGGCTGCACAGTACGTTGTCGGCATCTGGGAGTACCAGGTTAATGATCTGGACGAAGGACTCATAAAGGATATGAACGAATATATCCCTCATCTGATCGATCCATTCCTGAAGCTCAAAACCAAGCAGATGAGAACCATACCAATCGGGGCCAGCCTCGACGGGCAGGGAGCCGTGATGCCCTACGAGGAGGCCCGAAGATTGATTGAACAGCAGAGCAAGATTGTTGTTGCGCCCTGCATATGCAGAAGGGAGCATTCCATGATAGGGAAAGGATGCGGCAAGTTGGCTGAGGCCTGCCTCATCTTTTCCGGCGCCGCCCATTTCTACGAGAAGAACGGCCTGGGACGCCCGATCAGCCGCGAAGAAGCCCTGCAAATCTTGAAAAAGGCGGAAGAAGACGCCCTCGTTCTCCAACCGACAAATGCGCAGAAGATTATGGCCATGTGTCTTTGCTGCGGCGATTGCTGCCAGATACTGAAAAGTCTCAAAAGGCTCCCCAAACCCTCTGCCCTTGTCCATACCAATTACTACGCGAAGGTCAATGGGGAGGAATGTATCGGCTGTGAGATCTGCCTCGACAGGTGCCAGATGGAGGCCATCAGCATGCAGGACGACGTCGCCGTGGTCGACACGGACCGCTGTATAGGCTGCGGTCTCTGCATTCCCACGTGCAGCGCCGACGCCATCGATCTTATCAGCAAAGATGAAAAAGATTGTTACACACCACCGGATAATGTGATCGAGACCCTCAGATCCATCGCCGAGGAAAGAGGGTTGATGAAATAGAGTAATCGCAGGGAAGTTCTCGGCATTGTCGGGATTGAAAGAGCAAAGAAAACTCGGCTGTCGCTTCAACGCTTCCTTATCCGCTTTGCCTGTTTTGAATGCATGTAAATCATGGAAAAACGTCAAGATAACGAGACATCCACCGTGACCTGCAAGCGCTGCGGGAAGTGCTGCATGTCCGCTTATGCTCCTGCAACTCAAGAAGACCTGGAAAGATGGAGGCGTGAAGAAAAGAAGGAAATACTCGGTGTCATGGAACACTCAAAAGCCGCATGGGCAGGAGACATTGTCGTATCATCTGAAGATGGGAGAATTTTGTTCAACTGTCCCTTCCTGAGATATGAGGGAAAATTCTCGACTTGCACGATCTATGAAGACAGGCCTAAAACATGCAGGAATTTTAAGCCTGGGTCTTCTGAACTGTGTTCACAATTCAAATTGCCGAGTTAAACCATTTCGAGGTGAATACCCAATGAAGATCTTCATCTGGCGGCACAGCAAAAAATTCTCGAGCTGGTCAATGTTCGATGAGCCGCATATCTACAGGGATAATTATATCCAGGCGGAGGTTCTCGTCCTCGCCAATTCCCAGGAGGAAGCCCTCGATCTCTTGCGCGACGATGACAAATGGGATATCGGAGAATTGAAGAGAATTCAGCCGATATCAGTTCCCGTAGACCGGCCTTGTGTGGTGGGGAAGCTGATCTATTTTGGCTGACTCATCTGGTGTTGATTTGTATGATCTATTATGATAACATTTCGTTCATATTTGGCTGACTTAGAAATACATCTTGCAAGATTTGCCCGGCAATACGATATCTGATAAATGACGCTCACGTTCTCATGAAGATTTTATTTGTCTGTACCGCCAACATACTCAGAAGCTTCATGGCGGAAAGGATTCTCACAGAAGAACTGAAAAAGGAAAAGAAGACCGGCATCGACGTTTCGTCTGTCGCCATATTCGACATGCATGGCGCGCCTGCCGATCCCACAGCCGTTGAAATACTGCACGAACACGGCCTCGACGGCGCCGGTCACCATTCGAAGCTATTGACGGAAGATATGGTTTCCCAGTCTGATATGATCATTGTCATGGAGGGCATTCAGAAGAAAATAATCCTTGAGGAGTACCCGGAAGCAGACGGCAAGATTCATCTTCTCAAATCTTTTTCTCCGGATTATAATGAAGAATACGCGGACATCAAGGATCCCTACAAGCTTTCAATATTTCACTACAGGCTCTGTTATTCAGAGATCTATTTGGCAATCAGCGGGCTAATGAAATGTATTTAGAATACTGGGGCTTCAAGAAATTTCCTTTTGAAAATGTGCCTGATCCGGAATTCATGTACTACTCCCATGAACACGTCGAGGCGCTTGCCAGACTGGTTTATGCCGTGAAAAGGCGAAAAGGGGCAGCCCTGCTCACGGGCGACATAGGAAGCGGAAAAACTCTCCTCAGCAGGGTTTTCATCCAGCAGCTTCCCGAAAAGGACTTCGAGATCGGATTGATCACAAACCCGTCGCTCGAGCCTCTCGACTTCCTGAAGGAGGTGCTCTATCAGATAGGCCTGACTGTCAGGACTAATTCAAAGACGGAGCTTCTCGCCATATTGAATACGCGGCTGCTTGAAAATATAAGGAAAAACAGGACCACTCTCCTCATTATAGATGAGGCGCAGCTCATCCACACCGATACCTTCGAAGAGATCCGCTTGCTCCTGAACTTTCAATTGAATGACAAATTCCTGATGACATTCGTTCTCATCGGGCAACCGGAGCTGAAGGATTTAATAAGGCAATTCAAGCAGCTCGATCAGAGGATCGCCATAAGGTTTCATCTGAATCCCCTCAATGCCGACGAGACGGCAAAGTACATATCCTATAGAATGGAAAAAGCGGGGTTTACCAATGGAATATTTCCTCCCGAGGCTATAGAAGAGATCTATCTTTATTCCGAAGGCGTGCCGAGAAAGATAAACAACGTCTGCGATCTGGCGCTTTTGATTGCCTCCAGCGCGAAGCAAAGAACCGTCAGTGCGGAACTTATTAAAAAGGTCGTAAAGGATTCACTATAATCAGGATAGGCGCCGTCCCGGCGCAGACTTTACGGAGGAATATGCCGTGGATACATCGAGAAGAAGCTTTATGTCCGTGTTATTCGGCGCAGGTGTTATCCTGCCGGCCACAGGTTCTGTGCGCCCCTTCGGCATGGTTGACTATCTGCGATACACCTGGAATTCAATGGAAGTGAAGGAAATCCTGAGCGCAAGTCCTGTCAGACATCCCGGTATCTCCTTGAGAAAGGAGGACAGCTACGCGATCCTTACGGATACAGGAAAGAACACGGACATGCTGAAGTTAAACGCTCTTGCCGCTGATATCTGGAATCTCTGCAATGGCGTCAACCGTGTCGATAATATGGTAGAGGAAATTACCGGTCGCTTCGATGTGGGGCCGGATGCCGCTCGGAGGGACGTCGTACTGACCCTCATGGCCTTTAAGCGAAAGGGGCTGATCATCTCGTCATGAAGAACTGTCTTTCGGCGCCATTGGATGTCTTCATCGCGATTACGAATCGCTGCAATCTCGCCTGCAAACATTGCAACGTTTATCCGACGCGCAATTCGGCGAACGACCTCTCAACAGACGAATGGATAAGGTTTATCAGGAGACTTGCCGAGTTAAAGGTTTTTACCCTGTGGATCAGCGGGGGCGAGCCTTTCATGCGGGAAGATGTCTTTTCCATCCTGCATGAAATAGAAAAACACCACTTCCATTACGGCCTGAATACAAACGCCACCCTCATCGACGAACAGGCATCGCGGCGGATTTCCGAACTAAAGAAACTCTTCAGCATTGTCGTCAGCCTCGACGGGTCTTCACCCGCCGTACACGACAGACAAAGAGGAAAGGGAAGTTTTGATCGTACGATTCGCGGCATCGAGATCCTTCTAAAGCACAACAAACACGTCTCCACTTACACCACAGTCACCCGGAACAATTATCAGGACATAGAAGATATTATTGTTCTCGGGAAGAGCCTCGGATTGGCTGCCGTGAAATTCAATGAACTCCTGCCCCTCGGCAACGCCGTATGCCATCTTCCCAACCTGATCCTGTCAAATATAGAGAGAAGAGCGCTAACGCACAATTTAGAGGGCTTGAGAAATACGTACGGAAATTTTGTCATCGGGACAATCCTCGACATGGGAAAATTCTTTAAGGGCTTCGAGGAGCTTGAGAAAATAGAGAACCTGGATAATCCGGGATGCGCGAACGGACTGTTCGGCTGCGGAGGAGGAATTCAGAAGTGCACCGTCAGGCCCGACGGCTGGGTCGTCCCCTGTGACAGGTTGTGGGATTTCAAAGCCGGCCACATCGGTGAAACAGATTTTCAGCAAATATGGACTTCGTCGCCCATTTTTTTCGAAATGAGAAGACGGGCGTCCGTTTCCTTAGACGATATTGAGGAGTGCAGCGGCTGCGGATGCAAATCACTCTGTATCGGCGGATGTCCTGCCGTGTCTTACGAGCTCTCCGGCTCTGTCTTTGCAGTTGATCCCATGTCCTGCTACAGGATCTACAAAGGCAAGGGATTACCATACAAGTTAGATACAATGAAGGCGCAAAAGGAACAGGAGGGATATGCACGTGAAATCCAAATTCAAGCTCCCCTATGAACCTCCTCAGATTCTTGATCTTGGCGGCGGGGTCGCTCACGCTCAGACAGGACAGGGAAGCCAATGCCAGGCAGGAGGATCTCCCGACCAACAGTGTCAGGCCGGGGCTACCGCTTCCGGCGGAAAATGCCAATCAGGGAGCGTTGCCACAAATCAGTGCAACGCGGGCAGTGTTCCGGACTCCGGCAAATGCAGCGCGGGCAGTACCGCGCAGAGCGGTCAGTGTCAAGCCGGCTCTGTCGCCGCGGGAGGCCACTGCAATGCTGGAAGCGTAGCCGGCGGCAACTGTATGGACGGCAGCGCTGCCACGGGAAACTGCAAGGCTGGAGGCGCCGGCTCTTAAGACAGGCGGATTTATTTAGCGGCGCTCAGTTTAAGGCATCCCAGAATTTATCATTCGCCTGAAAATAGAGATCATAGGAGGGGATAGAACGACATAGATCACAACAAAAGTTAAATGCACTTGTTCTTAATTCCCTGTTCATCAACTCGAATGAGTGCACGTGTGACTTCAACATTTCCACCGTGGCCGCATGGCCTTCCCTCGGTAATATCTTAAGCTCATCTGCCTTATTTAAAAACAGAAGCTTCCTCAATTGAGCTTTCCTCCGGAAGTAATCCTTTGATCTTTCCTCAAACATATTAACCTGGCTGAAGGGCGACGAGTATATGCAGAAAATATCATTCTCCTTGCCGATAACGGGAGCGTCATCCGAAAGAACTGCATCCATACCCGCAAGTCCCGCAACCGTCGTCTTTCCCGCACCTGAATCTCCGAGGAAGAGGAAGCCTCCCGCTCCATTCTTTTCCCCTATTCCTGCGCCGTGCAGCATGAATCTGTGCCTTTTCCCCAGGACGAAGGAAATAAAGATGAACAGCATTTTATGAAGGGTTGCCACGAAATTGTTTTGGTCATGCGACCTGAAAAGCAGGAGACAGGCCTCACTGGATGACGGATTATAGGCGAGGCATCCGTTTAAATGCCCGACGATGATGGAGTCTTTTGATATCGGATAAACTTTCCCGATCTGATCGATCAAGTCCTTGTTCTCCGGGCAGTCACCCGCAAGCAATGCGGCATTCATGCCCTTAAAGTTCGGGTATGTCCGGAGATGATCGTAGGATAAATTCAGGAAGGCTGCCGGTTCACCGGCATTACTTAGAAATCCGCTGAAGAGTGTAGTTAGAGGGTCAAGGAAAACTTTTATGTGTTTCTCCGCGCGGACGGCAATGGGAAGGTCCGCTATGGAGAGAATCAGTGTTTCCATTTAGCCTGGCAATTCGTCATCTGACACACCGCCGAGAATATTCAATACGGTATTCACCTTCAAGTCTATAATCCTTTCGTCAGTAACTTTTTCCCCATGGCCATCGAAAAGGAGTTTGATTATCGGTTTCATGGGCTGGTCCTTATTTGTGTCAATGACCATTCCGATTGCATTGTTATTTAATTTTACGCAACTTCCTATCGGGTACACGGATAGCTCCTCGAGAAATGCTTTTAGTATTTTTGTGGGAAACAGGAGGTACTTTGTCTCTATCAGTTCCCTCACCGAGGTAAATTGCATGATAGCCTTCTTATGGGGGCGGTTGTGCGTCATAGCCTCATACGAATCACATATACCTATAATCTGCGCGTACTCTGCGATGTTGTCTCCTTTAAGTCCCCTCGGATATCCCTTGCCGTTTTCTCTTTCCTGATGTTCATGAACGGCGCGGGCAAGCCAGGGCATTTGATCCTTGAACTTGAACAGGAGATTTTTCCCCAGCTCAGGATGTCTCTTTATCAGGGCCAATTCAGATTCGGTCAATGCCCCTTCCTTGGTTATGATATTTTCCGGAATCATAAACATCCCCACGTCGTGAAGAAGAGCCGCGATAGCGAGTTCTTTGAGTTTGTCACGGGAATATCCCAATCGCAGCCCGATCTTTATGGCATATACCGTTGTGTTTACGGGATGAGAGATATAGTAGTCTTTTCCATGGTAAAAGGTATTGGTCAACTGATAAACTCTTTCCGTCACACTTCTTGATTCCGTGAGCTGCTCAATCAGCGGAAATGCCGGCTCAAGTTCAATAGGTTGATTGGTCTTAACCTTCTCCCTGACCTCGCGCATGTAATTCTGGAGGCCTGTATACAGGCGCTCGGCATTACCAATCTCTTTCTCATCCTGCGATGAACGTTCTTCCGGGGTCTCGTACGATTTGTCTTCCTTGGTCTTAAGGTTTTCAATGTCACTCAGGCGAAGAGGCTCTTCTTCCCCTCCCTTATTATCCTTAATCAAGTCATAGCTGCGAGTCATTTCTTACCTCAATCGATCATTAATTAATCATCCTGGATTCAAGAAACAGGCCCTTTTCATATGCCTCATGGCAGACAAAGAAGGGGCTATTAAGGCTTCCTGTTAACCCGTATGCACAGGCCCTGCAGGCCCCGCGGCATCTGAACTTGAATATGCAGCGGCTGCATATGCCCTCCAAATTGCGCGGTATGTCGGTTCTCACTTTCCGCAGGATGGGATTATTTGCCCATACTTCCCGTATATCGTCTACTGCAATATTGCCCATATTAAGAGCTGTCTCCGTCTGGCCGATACCGCACAGGGAAATTGTGCCGTCGGAAAGGATGCCGATTATATTGAAGAGATTGCACTCGAATAATTGTCTGGTTCTTATGCATTTAAGCGACTTGAGACCTATGGGGATATCAAAGTGTATATCAATTTTGTATTTTGACATTAATTCTTCTTCAATCCATCTGTCAATCTTTATTAGATCACCGAACTCAACATTTTCTTCTTTTTCAAAAAACCTTTTGCCCCGCCCCGTAGGCATGACAGGGTTTATCTTTACGGAACCGACGCCCATCCGCGAAGAAAGTTCAACCAGCCTTTCAATCTCCGATACATTTTCCTTATAAAGGGTCATGATGAGCTGCGTGTTTATGCCGCTACCTGCCAGCAGCGAAAGGCCCTTCACGGCGTCATGGTAACAACCTTTGACCCCGCGGAATATTTCATGCTGCTCTTCCGTCATGCTATCAAGGCTGACGGATACCTGATTAACGCAGTTAACTTTCAGAGCTTCGACAATCTCCTTGTCTATGAGGGTGCCGTTTGTCTCTATATCCACCGTGATGTTTTGAGCATGAAGGTACGCGACGATATCAAGTATGTCCCTTCTCAAGAAAGGTTCGCCGCCTGTCAGCTTCACGCGATTGAGGCCAATCTCTTTTGCGTCTTCAATTGCCTTTTTGAGAGACCTGAGGTCGAATTCAGAGCTGTTGTCTTCGCGGCCTTCATAATACAGAGGTTCAATCCAGCAATGCCTGCACCTCAGGTTACATCTGTCCGTAAGGTAAAGATAAATGGAGTTTAGCTGATACTCTGCATTATTTCCCGTCATTGCCTGCTTCTTCTTTTTTTAAAAACTCCATTTTTACAAGCTCTTGCAAAAAAATCTTCACGTCGTCCTCGATTTTCTTGCCCGAAATGTCTTTATAATTTTCGCTAACCAATGAGGTGATGTCTCCCACAGTCATATTGCCGTCGCAGAGCTGATAGATATTAACGCCCATGCCATTGATAAATTTAAGATTACCGCTTTCAGGATCGAATAGAAAGGCTCCGTCTTCTTCTTCCCTGAATACACAGTCCGTATTCTGTGACAAACGTTCTATATTCTGCAAATACTCTTCCATCCCGCCACCTTCATATCCTATTTACTTCTTGCATCTAATCTATTATAATATATTGTATTTTAAATTGAAACCTATTTTGATAGACACTACTTTTTACAGGCACTCCTTCTCATATGCGTGAGAGGGAGTACCTATGTTTGCGAGAAGCTGTGACTTTAGAGAGCGGAGCTTTGCCATCAACTGCCAAGACTGCGACAAATTGATCCTAAGTCTCCTATTTGATTTGCCAAAGTGCGGATCGGATGACGCGGATTACAGAAATCAATCCGTCCCTCTGTTTGCAAAGGACAGCGCGGTGTATGATTGGGGGTATATTATCACGAAGATGAGGCAGGAGGGTGTTGCCGAAGCAATATTTCACAATTTAAGAAAGAACAAAGCGGAACATCTCGTGCCGCCTGCCGTCAGCGCTGCCCTATCGGAACAATATTACAATAATTTAAGAAGAAACCTTTCCATCATCGGTGAGCTGAAAGGCATTCTCACCCTTCTTAAGAAGTCCGGAATCCCCTGCATTGTTCTTAAAGGTATCGCGCTTGCGGAACATATATATCCCGCAATTGCGATGAGAGGAATGTCAGACATCGATATTCTGGTCAGGAAAAGCGAGCTCTACAGTGTCGATGAGCTCTTGTCTTCTCAGGGATATATCGCGAGGGACAGCTCCGTTGCGAGCGCCATAAACAATCCTGAAGGCTACCTTGCCAGCCTCGAATACAGGAAAGAAAATGGCTCAACCTTAAATCTTCATGTTCATTGGCACGTAGTGAACAGTTCGGTGCCGGCAACAATGTTTGCCAAACACGTCGATATTGAGCGTATCTGGGAAAAGGCAGTTCCCGCCAGGGTCGCAGATGCCGACGTATATCTGTTATGCCCCGAACACCTCATAATCTATCTCTGCGAACATGCCCTCAGGATCGGCCACTCCTTCGATCGCCTCATACTCATAGCGGACATAACCTATGCCCTTAAAGCCTACGAAAAAAATATTGACTCGGATTTCCTTGTCGAAGAAAGCCGCCGTTTCAACCTGGACAGATTGGTCTATCTCAGCCTCTCCATTGTCAAGTCCTATGCGAGAGCGTTTATAACTGACGAATGCCTGAAGAAACTAATGCCGGCGGATCTATCCATCGGTGAAAGATTCTTCCTGAGACTCCAGACTGCTAACCGCCGCATCCGCGGCAGCAGTTATTTTATCTACCTGGCTATGAATAAAACATTCTCCGATAAGATTAAATTCTTGTTCAGGACTTTTTCCCCGCCTCGTCAAATACTACTTCAAAGACTCCGTATCAGGGACGGGGCAACTCTGAAATCATACTATACCGCCCGCGTAAGAGAGGTCATGTCTCATATTTTCAGTTTTTTACCGATACCGGAAAAAATATTAAAAAGGCCTTGACTTGAGACACTTTTTTATTGAGTTTAAGAAATTCGATTGTGATGAGGATTTTTTAAGATTTCTCCCTTCAGTCGAAATGACAAGAAGGACCCGAATCAGGAGCAAAGCAAAATGTTCTGCATAAGCAAAATCAGACTCCTCGTATATATTTCATGCATCGCAACTCTGCTGTTATCCGCCTGCACATTTGAGAGCCGCGGCATCCCGGTCAAAGATTTTGCGGAAACTTCCGGTATTGTTACGCCTGCAGAGCGCCTGGCCCAGCAGAAGGAAGCGGAAGAAATCCTAAAGATGAGCCAGGTCACGGAGAATAAGGTCTTTACACAAAGGCATGGGGTGCCGGAATATCTCATCGGGCCGGGTGATGTCCTCACCATCAACTACTGGATCCCCTACACAATTACGGCAGCCCGCACCGAGGAAGGCTTCAAACAAAATACGTACACGGTTGTCGTCAGGCAGGAAGGCAAGATTTCCTATCTTTTCGGTGACGATATTCCTGTAGCAGGCCACACAGTCAACGAAGTCAGGGAAATCCTGACGGAGCAATTAAGAAAATATATCCGTAATCCCAGAATTGAAGTTATCATGAAGGAGTACAAAAGCAAGACAGCCCTGCTCTTCGGCCAGATCAATGTCCTTTCGACAGGAATATCCGGTCCGGGAAAATATCCTCTTATGGGAAAAACCACGATACTTGATTTCATCGTATCCGCGGGCGGTCCCATATCAGGCAAAGATAGCGGCGTTCTTGGCATTAGCCCGGGGAATGCAGACCTGAGAAGTGTGGAAATAATCCGAAAGGGTAAGAGGTATGTAGTCAATCTTTATAANNGGCGACATGGTCACTGTTCCGGAACTTCCCTTCTATGGTG
The DNA here is from genome assembly GCA_003142635.1 of Syntrophaceae bacterium. GTDB lineage: Bacteria > Desulfobacterota > Syntrophia > Syntrophales > UBA2185 > Fen-1135. The sequence goes on from PLMX01000244.1 coordinate 36,483, forward strand.
AAAGAATATATGTCTTCGGCGAAGTCAACAGACAGGGGATATACAGGCTGAAGGATGCCCCTGACCTTCTGGCCGCAATGGCTCAAGCGGGAAGCTACACATTGATAGCAGTAAGATCAGATGTAAAGATAATTAGAGAATACAAGGAGCGCGGAGGGAAGCCGGTTATCTTGTCCGCCAACCTGGATCAGATTTTGAAGCAAGGGGACTTGGCTCAGAATATAAAGCTCAAAGATGGCGATCTCGTATATGTACCGAGGAGGACCATCGGCGATATCAACGAATTCCTCGCAAATACGACGCCTCTTTTGCAGTACATTTACGGTGCGGGCCAAGCGAGGGATTCATTGTTCGTCAACCCTTACAACTTCCGGTTTTAGGAGAATCTCCACTCAATGGCCCAATATGACCTTAACCTGAGAGATTACTGGCGCACCGTCAGAAAGAGGAAGTTCATTGTCCTCTTTACGGCTGCGTCGATGGGATTTTTCAGCCTTGTATGGGCCCTGGTGGGACAGCCTCCCCCCATATATAAAACAAGCGTCAGCATCAAGATTGAAAAGACGGGCTCGCTAACCGGCCTTTACTCACAAACATTTCCCTGGTCTTCCACCAACTACCTGGAGACGCAGGCTTCCGTGATAAAGAGCTATATCATCCTGGAGTCAGTCGCCAAGAAGCTCAATCTGATACCTGCCAATCTTACTTCCGAACAGATACGCATCAATGGCGATTATCTCAAGGTTATATTGGATCTTAAGGCTAACGTCACAACGGAACAGGAAGGCAATACCGATATTATCACAATATACGTGACGTCTGAAGACCCCAAGTTTGCACAGCTCTTCGCCAACACGATAGCTCAGGCATATAAGGAAGAGCACCTGGTCGATATCAACAAGAGGACTTTCGAGGCCAAGACGTTTATAGAAAATCAGTTAAATATCGTAAGAGATAAGGTCGCCAAATCGGAAGAGGCCGTGCGGGATTACAGAGAAACCAGCAAGATTATATCCATCGACGCGCAGTCCGCGTCCTCACTCGCCCAGTCGTCCAAACTACAGGCTCAATACGATCTTGACACCGCAACACTTCAGAAGGTCAACACGGTGTTGCAAGCTCTTGCGACAGCCGAAGATAAATCTCTCACATCAAAAAGCTCTTTCTATTTTGAAGAAGCGACGCCAATCTATAAGAACCTGAATGACAAATTGGTTCAGCTCATGCTGGAGAGGGACACCCTCCTTATTACGTATACGGAAGCCTTTCCTCAGATTCACGAAATCAAGAATCAGGCCCATGAAATAATCACGAGCATGCGGTCGCAATTATCCTCACAAAAAAAGAATCTGGAGTCAAACGTCACGAATTTAAAGCAGCAGATCGGCGCTGCAGACGAACAGCTCAGGCTGCTTCCGGAAAAGGGTCTCGAACTGGTCAGATTCGAAAGGGAGGCGGCCGTTAACAGAGAAGTGTATTCCCTGCTGCAAAAGAAGTATCAGGAGGCATTGATTCAGGATGCGGAGAAGATAGAGGAGGTGAAAGTCGTAAGGCCCGCCCTTGAACCCACAACGCCCGTCAATCCGCCCAAAGTCGTTTCCCATACTACTATCGGATTGATTATCGGACTGATTATGGGCATTGTCTTCGCGTTCATAATGGAGACCTTCGACACTTCCTTCGAGGCCATCGAAGAAGTCGAAGAATTCCTGGGCGTACGCGTCCTGGGGATTATACCGCAGGTCAACCATGATGAACTAAAGGCAATTCTTCAGGACAAATACTCTCGAACAGCAGATGAAGATACCATAAAGAAAACCAACAGGCTTATATCGCACTTTCTGCCTTCATCAACTTCGGCAGAAAATTACAGGGCGCTCAGGACAAACCTGAATTTTTTAAATCTCGACAAGAGCATAAAGTCGATAGTCTTCACGAGTTCTTCACCTGAGGAAGGCAAGACTACTGTTGCCGTCAACCTCGCCATAACCATGGCTCAGGGCGGCAGCAAGGTACTTCTCATTGAGGGAGACCTCAGGAGAGCCGTCATAGCTAAGCTGTTTGGCATTGAACCTGTGCCGGGACTCGCCGACGTCATCCTGGGAAATTATGAGTGGAGGACCGTTGTCAGGACGATTACGGATTTCATAACGGGCAAGATGACCATGGACGAGATTATGCTGACGCCCGGTATGGACAATCTCCACATAATCACCGGCGGATCGCATGCCCCCAATCCGGCCGAGCTTGTCAGCTCGAAGCTCGTGCCTGAACTTATCAAGCAGGCCTCTTCTGAATATGACATCATTCTGATAGATGCACCGCCGGTACTTGCCGCTACAGAAGCATCGATATGGAGTTCTGTTGCAGATGGTGCAATCATTGTATATCAGGTGGGGAAAATTGCCCGAGGCGCCCTCAAGCGGGCCAAGGCACAGCTTGACCATGTGGGAGCGAGAATCTTTGGCGTCGTCCTCAACGGTTTAAAGGCCGATATCAGCCCTGATTTCGCCTACCGTGACAAGAAGTATTACTACTACTACGGTGATCAAACACTGCGGAAGCCATCGCTCGCGGAAATGATCGTTGCGCTTCCTCAAACGGTAACGGATTACCTTAAATCAATTCTATCTAAAGCATCTGTCAAGTGGCAAGCGCGTCCACCCGAAGCTGCACATTCACCCACAACCCCGCCTGCAGCTGCAGCCGCACCTGCACCTGTAACCGCGCCTGCTGCACCTGTGGTTGAAGCTGAAACGGAACCTGCACATCACGAGGAAGCGCAGAAGGCAACGGAGGAAAAGCCTGAAGGCAAAATTTCACGATTGAAAATCGTGATTCTCCTGTTTGCCCTTCTATTTCTCATTGTCGGCATCATGTTCCAGACCGGTGTCATTCAATATGATGTAAAGAATATCCCTCCCCGGGGTGAACCCCAAAGACCTGCCGGTGAGGAAAAGAAAACTTCTCAGGAGAACGCACAGCCTCCGGCAAGCGCTGTACAGCCGGCGCCTCAGCCGAAATCGATATCGATAGAAGAAAAGAAGCCTGTTCCCGAGAGCATTCAGCCACCGGCAGCTCCCGCACAAACAGCGCCTCCGAAAGAATCCGTGACACCTCAGGCTGTACTTCCTAAGGCCGCTGATGACAAAGACTGGGGCGTGATCCTTTACGTGAAAGACAAGACCAACATCAGGGCAGACCGTTCCATCGAGTCCCGAATAAGAGGTCAGCTTGAACCCGGCCAGAAGGTCAAAGCGGATTTTCTCGAAGATGATTGGTATGCGGTATTTAAGGTTAAGGAAACAAAGCGCGATGTAAAGAGAGCGCTTGGCTATGTATACGCACCTCGGCTACTCCCTCCTGAGGCCGTACAACCGCGGGCAACGGTCCCTCAAACCGCTGAGGACTGGGGAGGAATCCTCTATGTTAAAGACAAGACTAACATCAGAGCGGACCGTTCCATCGATTCCCGAATAAGAGGTCAGCTTGAACCTGGCCAGAAGGTCAAAGCGGATTTTCTCGAAGATGATTGGTACGCAGTATTTAAAGTTAAAGAAACAAAGCGAGATATAAAGAGGGCGCTCGGTTATGTGCACTCTCCCCGGCTATTCCCCGTTGATGCAGCAAAGAAGGATTAATACCGATCACCAGATCTCGTCTCACAGAAGAAGTACTCTCCCGATACCCACAGAAACAAACGACGACCATGAGTGACTCGACGATCGAGAAAAGAAACTAATGAAACGAAGTGTCAGAGACTATGTCACAAGAAGAAGGACTTTCTTCTGGCTGCTCATAATAGCCCTCGTTTCCTTTGTACTCAGTGCATTTACAGGCAGCATTTCCATGATTATTGAAAGATTCTACAGATACATGGACCCAAGCTATCGCCCGATGGATAGAGACAGGGGGGAATATGAACAAGAGAAGGGAATTCAGCGGAATAAATAGAGACCGCTTTTAGCTTTATCATTCCGCCCTTCTGTCATTCCTTCTCACCCCCTTTGATAAAGGGGGTGAGAAGGAGAAAAGATTTCTCGCTGCACCCGAAATGACAAAGAGAGATCACTACATCCAACACCAAACAATCAGATTCCATCAATATGAATAGACTCACTACAGCTATCGATCCAAAGACCATATTATTCCTCATAGTGATCGTTCTGATAACAATGGCGGGGGGTCTATTAGTTGCAAAGGCAACAGCCGGCATTGCCTTTGCGATAATCGTCGCCCTTATCATCGCCGTTATTAGCTTTGTCAATACAGAAATCGCCCTATATATCCTGATCATATCCATGCTGCTCGGCCCGCAGTTTATTATCGGAGAGCCAACAACTGTGCCCGGTCGCGGACGCGGGCTAACCTTGCGCATGGATGACTTTCTTCTGGTCATTATCGGTCTAAGCTGGTTTCTCAGAGCCGCGATCACAAAGGAATTGGGGCTCTTCCTGAAAACGCCGTTAAATGCACCTATTACATATTATTTTGTAGTATGCATGATCGCAACGCTTCTCGGATATATGACCGGGAGAGTAAAGGGGCTCACCGGTTTCTTTTTTGTTTTGAAATANNGCCGTCTGCTTCATTGTCTGCATCATAGCAATCTACCAAATACCTGCCGGGGGCCGGGTATCAGCGCCTTTTGAAGGAGACGTTGGAGAACCAAACACCTTCGGTGGCTATCTTGTCCTTATGCTTTCCATCGTCCTCGGGCTTTTGCTGACCTATAAGGGATCCAGAAAACAAAAAATATTTTTGCGCATACTCCCCTTCTTTATCGCGATTACCCTCGCGGCGACTCTCTCCAGAGCTTCCTGGATCGCACTTGTTCCAATGGCTATGACGCTGCTATATTTCAGTAAAAAGAAGTTGCCCATCATTGTGGCATTAGTTGTTATTGTCATAGCGGCGCCATTTATCTTACCAAAGAGCGTTAAAGAGCGGTTCGCTTTCACTTTTACTCAGCCAAGGGAATCCGGGCAGGTTACAGTGGGTAACGTGAGGCTTGATACCTCAACCTCTGGCAGACTTGAGTCATGGAAGAATGTTCTTCAAGAAGATTTCTTCAATCATCCGATACTGGGTTATGGCGTTACCGGATACCGTTTTCTGGATGCGCAATATCCACGTGTGCTGGCGGAGACGGGACTCCTCGGATTTCTCACTTTTTTCATTCTGCTTTTCTCCATCTATATGAATGCCTTGCATACGTACAGGGAATCCACAGACCCCCTATTTAGCGGTCTTTCTCTAGGTTATCTTGCCGGGTTTGTTGCCATGTTAACGCACAGTATCGGCGCCAACTCCTTTATCATCGTCCGTATCATGGAACCCTTCTGGTTTCTGACAGCAATGATCATCATGATACCGGCGATTCAGAAAAGTGACGTCGCCATGATACCGACGATTCAGAAGAGTGACGTCACCGTCAAAGCATAAGAATCAAGTAGTTCATCTCAAAATGCATTCTACTTTAGTGGAGCGAAAACGGTAGACAAATCTTTGGAAGCACCTAGCGCACTTTCAAAACAAATTGTCCGAGGAAGCCTGTGGGCGTTCGCCATCAGGATAACAGGCAGGCTGTTGGGCTTTATCAGGACTATCGTTCTTGCTCGATTGCTTGTGCCGGAGGATTTCGGCCTTCTCGGCATCGCCATATTAGCTGTAAATGTCTTGGAGACATTTTCCTATACAGGATTTCAATCGGCTTTAATTCAAAAGAGGGATAATATCGAAACATATTTCGATACGGCATGGACGGTAAGCGCCTCACGAGGTCTCTTCCTATTCCTTATTTTGTTAGTATCTGCTCCTGCCCTCGCCTCCTTCTTCAATTCCCCGAATGCCGTCCTCATTATTCAGATCGTAGCCACTGCGTCGTTGATCACTGGACTTAGAAATGTCGGCATCATCTCTTTTCAGAAGAATCTCGAATTTCATAAGCAATTCAAATTCGAACTGCCACCGAATCTCGTCGATTTGATTGTATCCGTCTCGCTGGCCTTCATTTTGCGGGACGTCTGGGCTCTTGTATGGGGCGGAATGGCCGGAAACCTTTCGAGGCTTTTCTTATCTTATTATCTTCATCCGTATCGCCCACGTCTGAAATTCGATAAATCTCAATTCAAAGAGCTTTTCGGATTCGGGAAGTGGGTGCTCGGTTCCAGCATACTAATATTCTTGATCACGCAGGGAGATAACGTCTTCGTAGGAAAGATGCTCGGCGTCGCATTGCTTGGACTCTATCAAATGGCATTCCTTCTTGCTTATCTGCCGTCTTCCGAAATATCCTATGTCATATCCCAGGTGATCTTTCCCGCCTATTCCAGACTGCAAGACGATATGCCGGCTTTGAGAGAGGGATATCTGAGGGTGTTACAGATCACCTTATTTTTATCTGCTATAATCAGCGCTCTCATCTTCGCTCTGGCCCCTGACTTCACGGCAATATTCTTAGGCGAAAAGTGGATGCCCATGGTACCTGCGATGCAGATCCTCGTTCTCGCCGCTTTCCTCACATCCATCACGGAGACGTCGGCCCTCGTCTTCATTGCCGTAGGAAAACCAAAAATCGAAACCATTTTTCAGGTAACTCGTTTCGTTGTGTTAGCCATCTTCATTTATCCATTGTCCTTACAATGGGGAATTGCTGGAACTTCAGCGGCTGTGCTGCTGAGCATTGCCGTATCCTGCATAGGTCTCACTTTCATGACCATCAGAATCACAGATACCGGGATTACACGCTTTGTCAGAAGGAGCGCCATTCCCGCCATAAATGGGCTTGCGGCAGCATCAGCGATATTCCTTCTGAAGGTCTATCTTGAACCGGGAATATTGTCATTCTTGGTTACCGGTAGCGCAGGTGTTGTGACTTATTTGCTTTTAACTCTTTTAGCGGACAGGATATTTGATTACAAGATGTGGCCCATTGCACAAGAGACGCTGGGATCGATTAGAGGCAGTTAAAGGGATTACGTACTGAAGTGACAAATAGCATGGACGTCTCCATTATTATAGTCAGCTACAATACGCGAGAATTGCTTCAGGACTGTATTCGATCAATTATAGACAGCACCAAAGGGCTAGCCTGTGAAATAATAGTAGTTGACAACAACTCAACCGACGGCAGTCAACAGATGCTCAATGAGACTTATCCTGATGTCAAGGTACTCTGCAACAGCGACAACATCGGCTTTTCCCGTGCTAATAATGCGGGATACAATGTGAGTAACGGAGAATATCTTCTCTTCTTGAACAGCGACACCATAATCTTAAACAACGCTGTTCTGAAAATGGCCGATTATCTGAAAAGGCACACCAAGGCAGGAATTCTAGGGCCAAAGATATTAAACGAGCGTCGCGAGCCTACACGTTCTTACATGAGATTCCTTGATGCGAAGATGCTCTTCTTGGGTTCAAAACGTCTTAGATTTCTTGTCGAAGTTGAAAACTACCGACTTCATTTCCCTGTATATGATTACAATTCAATCCGGAAGGTCCCCTGGTTGAGTGGCGCATGTCTAATGATTCGAAGAAAAGTATTCGAGGAAGCCGGGTTATTTGATGAGCACTACTTTTTCTATCTCGAGGATGTGGATCTTTGCCTGCAAGTAAACAGGCTCGGTTATGACGTTGTTTATTTTCCAGTTGTCGACATCATTCATATGTTCGGCGGGAGTTCTAATCAACATCCCGATCACCTGCATAAGCTGTATGACAAAAGCATGGCATATTATTTCCGCAAGAACATGCCCGGAATACAATACTTGCTCGCACTGCTCTATATACGGTTTATTTCTGATTTTCTTCACAGACATAGAGAGGATTCATGAATATTACTATTATCACTTACTGGCACGACCCGCGCCTTAAAAAGAAAAGAGGCGGGCTCATCCGTATGTTCGCACTCGCTGACAATCTGACAAAGCTCGGACATGATGTGACGATGGTACTGCCAAAATTAGGATTCCCCAAAGAGCAGACTATTGCCCGTGTAATCGAAATCCCTTTTATAGATGTGCCCATGCTTCGCCCTATCTCTTTTCACCTCCTCTCATCACTGTACCTTCTATGGCATCTCAAAGACGCATCCATGGTCTATGTACGACAGATGAATTCATTTCTCCCTCTATTGATTGCCCGGCTTTACGGCACGCCTTCAGTTTATGAGATTCCAAACGATCCATTCCTAGCGTATGAATCCAGCAAGTTCATCCGCCGTATTTTTCAAACGCTGACGGATAAAGCCGCAATGGCTCTTTCCAACAGGATAGTCGTACTTTCCGAATGGAGCAAGAAGAGACTAAGTAAGATGGGCGGCATCTCACCCTCGAAAATATTAGTTACTCCGAGCGGAACCGACACCAACATCTTCAGGCCTCTAAACAAAACTGATTGCTGCAAGGAAATTGGACTTAATCCATCTCTTCTTTATATAGGATATGCGGGCAGCTTTTTCGATTACGAAGGCGTCGACGTCTTGATAGATTCGGCGCCATTTATTCTAAATAAATTTCCGAAGACGAAGTTTCTTCTTGTTGGAGATGGCCCGATGATGAACGATTGGAAATTGAGAATATCTTCCAAGAGCCTGCAGGACTCATTTATTTTTACTAATCGCGTACCATATACGGAAGTTCACAAATATATCAGTGCCATGGATATCTGTGTAGCGCCGCACCATAAAGAAACCAATCAGGCATCTCCAGTGAAACTATTTGATTACATGGCCTGTGGACGTCCGGTCGTTGCGAGTGATATTGATGTGGTCCGTGAAATTAGTGAGGATAGCAGATGTGTTCTATTAGTGGCGCCGGAGAATCCGATTTCACTGGCGAATGGAATTCTTACACTACTTCAAAATGAAGATGAGCGTATTTCCCGCGGTAACCTCGGCAGGACATTAGTACTATCAAAGTATGACAGACAAAGGATCACTTTGGATTTGCTTGCAAACATTAGCACTGTAATTAATATGGACAATAAAGAATCATGATGCGCTGGCCCTCCGATATCTTCACACACATAAAACCTTATCATGTGATAAAATCCATCCTGAACCCCAAAAGGGCTATTCGCGAACTGAAATATAGATATACCTTCACCAAGAAGGAACAGTTCTGCGCATTGTTGAGTGGTGCACCACTGGAAAGAGTACATTAGCTGCTGCAAGAACTTCGTGACCAGGTTATTTTTGCAGATACCGTAAAGGAAGGCCTTAACAAGCTAAAACCAGGTGCGAACAGGGGTGAGATGGGTGATGAGGCTGATATCCTTTACGTGCTTACCCGCTTGTTAAAACCTCAACAGATACTTGAAACCGGCGTGGGTGCGGGCGTTTCCTCAGCATATATGTTACAAGCCCTGCATATCAACGGAGCGGGAAGACTTACTTCTATTGATCTGCCTGATGAGGGGGGATTGAGTGGGTGGGCTATACCAGCTGAACTTCACAAGCATTGGGATCTGTATTTGGGACCATCGTCTGAATTATTGGAAAAAGTTCTAAATGAACTGACGTCAATCGATATTTTTCTCCACGACAGTGATCACTCTTATGGCAACATGATGTATGAATTTATGACGGCCTGGCCATTCATACGGAGCGGGAAACTTTTCCTTGCCCACGACGTTGGAAGAAACGACGCCCTCTTTGATTTCTGCAAGGCCGCAGGCATACCATGGACCCGCGTCAGAACCTATCCGGTCTTGGGCGGTATAAGAAAAAACGGAGTTCAGTAAACCACATACTCTATATTGTGAATATGAGTAAAGACAACTTTATAACACGCATTTTTTGCCCCGCCTGTAAATCAACGACCCACAAAGTTATTTATTCCTGTGAATTCTCAGCACCACCGGTCAGAGATTACATAGAAGCTTTCTACGCCCCCCAAGGCGGGGTTGAGTTAAAATATCTGGAGGGAGGAAGATTCACACTAAGAGAATGCAGCGCTTGCGGTGTGATTTACCAGGAAGAAATACCAAATGAATTTCTAAGTCAGAAGCTCTATGAAGAGTGGCTTGACCCTGAAATTGCCTTAAAACAGCATCTCGACAGCAAAGACCTCAATTACTATTCCGGATATGCGCAGGAAATCATGATGCTCATTGCCTATATCAAGGCAATACCAAGTCGGCTCAAGTTCTTTGATTTTGCCATGGGCTGGGGCAGATGGGCCATGATTGCTATGGCATTCGGCTGCGAATCTTATGGATTAGAACTTTCAAGAAGCATGCAGGAATATGCCAGGTCGCACGGCATACAAGTAATCTCCTGGGATGAGATGCCTCATTATCGTTTTGATGTCATAAACGCAGAAGAGATTCTTGAGCACATTGCAGAACCCCTTGAAACTCTCTCTTACTTGAAGAATTCGTTAAAGGCTGAGGGTATCATAAAAATCAGCGTACCTGACGGTCATGATATCAAGAGGAGGCTCAGTATTTCAGATTGGACGGCGCCAAAATTTTCTAAGAACTCGCTAAATGCTGTCAGTCCGCTCGAACATATCAATTGCTTCAATCGTGCCTCGCTCACAAGAATGGCTGATCTCGCCGGACTTGAGATTGTCAACATGCCTTTGTCGCTTCAGTATGCCTGTTCTACTAACTGGCGAATGATCAAGCCGGCCCTCAGGAATATCCTCTATCCCTTGTATCGCAGCGTCTTAAAAAGAGGTACTCACATCTTCCTTCGTCAAAAGCAATCATAGATCTCTAAACAAAGTTATACCCTATTTCATGACTTTCCGTTTGCCCTATGCAAGATAAAGAGTTCTCGAACATTACAGCGAGTCAATATCCCCATCGCATGAATTATATAACCCGCTTTCTTAGAGGCATATTAAGCTTTTCACCACAGCTTGGTGTTATACCCTGCCCTGCGAGGCCGGAAGGAATAAGTGTCTTGATGCGCGTGAAAGATGAAGCCGACTGCATTAAATCATCTGTCGAATCCATCAAACGAATTGCCGACGAAATTATCATCGTAGATAATGGCTCGACGGATGGCACTTATAAGATGCTCGAGGAAATCAGTTCGAAAGAAAATGGATTGATCAAGCTTTGGCAAAAGAGCGACCTGAACTATTGTGACCTATCCAACTTCGCTTTGCAAAACACGTCTTTTCGATGGATGTTCAAGTGGGACGGCGACATGGTTGCCCGTACAAGCGGAGAGTATGATATCGCCAAACTCCGAAAACGTATTCTTGCCCTTAACCCAAGGCGTTATTACATTGTTTATCTCAGTTTCGTTAACCTTGCAGGCGACCTCAGCCATCAGGACCCTAAAGAGATGGTTCATATAGAGGAGTATGTATATACCTACTCTAATTCGGCCCATTACATTCACCCCGGCCGTTTCGAAGCGGTGAAGTTCCCCAAGTATTATCGTGTCCTCTTCTGGTACGAGCCATATTCTTTCCATGTAAATGTCAAGCCCGCCCGCCGGATGCTGCTGCGGTATTTCTGGGAAGACTGGATGGAGCTCAAAGACTTCGTAAAATATCCAATACTCGACGACTACGTGAAAGCGAAGATTCAAAGCGAATTCGGCACCACCTCCTGGGACGAAGCCCAGCGCATCAACATGCAGAGAATATTTTCCAATTATATTCCTTTCGACACGGACAAATTCGGCCCTTACCCCGACTTATTAAAGCCCCATCTCAACAATCCAAGATACAAATTGATTTATGAAAAAGGCAAAATCGTCGGGAGGATTGAGTCTTGACGATTAACAAACCCATCTCCGTCCTTTTTGTAATCGACGGCATAGAGTTTGGCGGCGGCGAGAGAGTGTTTCTGCAATTGATTCAGGGTATGCCAAAATCAAGATTTACGGTGCAGGTCGCGACAAACCATGGTGATTTCTTCGAAACCCTAAAGCGCCTTGGTGTAATTGTTCATCCCATCGATTTCGGCGTAAAAGTCAGTTTCCGAAATATATACATTCTGTCGAAAATCATAAGAGATAACCAGGTAGATATAGTCAGCAGTCAGGGCGCCAGAGCGGAATTCTATGCGAGACTGGGCGCCAAGCTGTTTCCATCGAACACGATGGTAGTCAGTACTATCGCTACGCCTGTTGAAGGCTATGATACAGGCCTGTTCAAAAAAAGCATATATCTTTTCTTTGACCGTTTTTCAGATAAATACGTTGACCGATTCATAGTTGTCTCAGAGGTGTTGAAAAGAAGATTAATCACCATCCGCAAGATTCCAGCGCACAAAGTTGTAAAGATTTATAACGGTATAGAACTCGATGAATACGATCCTGCCGTTTTCAAAGCAGAAGCTGCCACAATTCGAAAAGAATACAACATTCGAGATACAGATTATCTCGTAGGCGCGATCGGCAGAATGGTCTGGCAAAAAGGTTTCGAATATCTGATGAGAGGGGCCAAGGACTTTTTGAGGCCTGCCAGGAATGTTAAGTTGCTTATGGTAGGTGACGGCCCTTATAAAGAATGCCTGCAAGAATGCGCGGCTAGGGTCGGACTCCGTGATAATATCGTTTTTGCCGGTTTCAGGAAGGATATACGAAATATTCTTTCCGTAATTGATCTATTTGTAATCCCCTCCCTGCAGGAAGGATTCCCCATGGTAACACTCGAGGCCATGGCTATGGCCAAACCCATTGTTGCTACGCGGATCGACGGGATAACTGAGCAGATAACGGACGGGGTGGAAGGTATTCTCGTGCCGCCGAAAGACCCGTCCGCGCTGGCACAGGCAATCAACAAGATCATTGACAACAAGGAGCTTGCGCTTTCTTTTGGCGCTGCAGCAAGAAAGAGAGTGGAAAGAGAATTCACCGTTGAGAAAATGGTTACCGAAACAGCTAATTTATTCAGCTCGCTATTTGATTAATGGATAGAGCAGACATCCCCAAGAAACGTTGCCCATACTGTAACTCGGAAGCTAAACTGGATTTCGCCATATGGGGCAGGCCGTACTTTCGCTGTGGGTCATGTGATCTCATGTACAGAGGCGACCTGCAAGTGGAGCTCAAGAGAGACCTCTTCCGCCATTTTGAGCGGGAGTATTTCTCAGAGTATGCCCACGATCAGCTTAGCGGCTCACGCAATCAAATTTACACCCATATACTCGACGTTATAGAAAAGGAAACTGCTGTAGGCAGGATCCTCGACGTTGGTTGCGGCTGCGGCTTTTTTCTCAAAGAAGCGAAGGATCGCGGGTGGAATATGGAAGGCGTAGAACCTTCGAAGGAATCCGTTGATTATGCCACGATCCTCCTCGGGGGAAATTTTGTCCATGCAGGGACACTTCAAGATTTCCCTGCACTGGGCGAATTTGATGTCGTAACACTAATTGACGCGTTAGGTTTCTCCTCGACGCCCTGGTCTGACATAGAAAGGATCAGGACTCTGCTCAAACCCGGCGGCTTGCTCTTTATCAGATGCTCCAACAGTTTTTTGCACGCTTTCCTCTTCAAAATATCAATACGATTGATGATGGATTCCTTCGTAAGCGAATTAGTTGTTTTTCACAAGTACCCGTTGACACCCAGATTCATCCTCAGGCTGCTCCGCGACTATGGCTTTTCAAACGTCAACATCCGAAATGCCAAGCCTTCAGGGGGAGGCTTGCCGCTTAGATTCTTGAAGTCAGCGATCAGCATAATAGCCAACTCGCTTTACTACCTTAGCCGCAGGAGAATCATTATTGGCCCTTCACTCGAAGTTATGGAGCGGAAACCATAGAAGACCATGCCTCCTCGGAATGACAAACCATCAATCCTGATCGTTCTAATCGCCGGCATTGGTGATTTGGTGCTCGCATCTAAAGCTATGCGGGCTGTAAGGAACGGCTATCCTGACGCAGACATTCACCTTCTGACAAGTACGGAGGCGTCTATCCTTGCTCAAAATTATAAATTCATCGATCATGTCTGGACTTTCCCGATCAGGGAGTTGAGACACAGCAAAAGGCATCTGATCGGCATCCTGACAATAATAAGGAATCTGAGGAAGATTAATTTCTTATACGCCATAAATCTTTACATGGTTGCTTCGTTTGCCGGCGCCATGAAGATGGGCTTGTTGTTTTCACTGCTAAAAAGCCAAAACAAGATCGGCCACGGGAATAAATGGTTTTCGCTCTTTCTGAACGCGAGAGCCCCCAGAAATACATTTCAAAATCGCCACATTGTGGATGCGATGGTGGGCATAGCATTACTGGCCGGCGCAGCTCCTGACGAGGCCGGCATTGAGGTTCATTGGGACAAGGACTGCGAAGCCAAATGGAATGATCTTCTTCCTGATAAATCAGCAGACGCGCTGATCGGAATAAATCCCGGAGGCGATCGAGATAATCGGAGATGGCGTCCCGATCGTTACGCCATAGTCGCTGATATACTCGCTGAGACATTCGGCGCACGTATCCTATTGTTAGGAGGGCCTGGCGAAGAAGGTATCTCCCGCATTATAGAAGACCAAATGAAGAATAAACCTGTTAACCTTGCCGGCAGATTATCACTGAATGAACTCGTGTATATTATCAGCCGTCTGACTCTCCTTATCACCAACGACAGCGGTCCCATGCATATCGCCGCTGCGACAAAGACGCCGCTGGTAGCCTTATTCGGCCCTGAAGACCCCGCACTACTGGGTCCCTACACTTCCGCCAATCTGTATAGAGTGATAAGCAAACTGGTCGATTGCCGCCCATGCAATAAGGCTGAATGCCATCGGCCCAGGTGTCTGGATTTGATCACTCCCCAAGAAGTTTTTGATAAATGCTCGGAGCTCCTGTCAAAGAATTAGTTTTCCCATTTCTCTTATCAGCTTGCTCTAAACACCAAAGATGAAAGAAATTCCAATACTGCTCTACAACAATATCGGCCACTATACCGCTGAGATGATGGAAGATGGTCTCTCAGCTGAGGCCTTTGCATTCCAGATGCGCTTTCTCGCAGATAACGGCTACGGCGTCGTTACCCTCGATCAAGCTGTGGCTCATTTGATGGGAGAGATAAAGCTCCCACCAAAATCAATAGCGATCACAATCGACGGTGGCTACAACGATGCCTTTACAAACGCGCTGCCCGTCTTGCGAAAACATAATTTTCCCGCCACGTTTTTCATCATTCCCGAATTTATAGGCAGTACCCAAGTGCTTTACGGAGGCACGATTCAGTCGATGAGTTGGAGAGCGGTTGAGGAACTATATCAGAGCGGCTATGAATTGGGTATTCTGACATATGAAGGCCAACGCATATCGGAACAGGATGACGTCGACGCCATGAGGCAGAGCATTTCCGCATCCTTACAGCTTCTTAAGCGAAGCCTCAATGCGAGAGTCAAATACTGCGCATTCAGGCAGGGCATCCCGGGAAAACCTCTGTGGAACTATCTTCGCAGTCTGGGTTTTGAGGCAGTATTCACGCAGTCGCCCACAAACCTTCAGCCATGGCCGTCCGGCATAGGTCGCATCCAGATCGACGACGAAGACCCTAACATCTTTCTTACGAAGATCTCAGCGACATATCTCTACTTCAAAGACAGACCTTCCTGGAAATACGTTCGCCAGTATAAGCTTGACCACTTAGCACACCGCATATCCGAAACTTGGAGCAGGATCAAATTCACTTAGTCTTCCAAAGATCTTCGGGCCCTCTATAATTCATATTTCCGTGGATACCATGGCTAGATATACGAAAGAAATCAGGCAATTCATCACGACGAAAATTATTCTCACCCAGAGAGAATGGGGTGCATTAACTGACAACATGCTCCACATCCTGAACAAGAATCTCCGTCAGCATAATCTTAATTCTCTTCTTGATGTCGGATGCGGCGATGGAAGCAAGACCCTTTCGATCGCCAATTGTCTTAAGATCGCTCCTCATCGCGTATTCGGAATGGACATTGACGACGAGTCGCTTGCCAAAAGCCGTTCGTTGCTCAAAACAACGAAGATCGATCTTGAAACAGATATCTTCCCATTTGAGGATAATCATTTTGATCTTGTCACATGCCATCAGGTTCTCGAACATCTTAAGAATTACCGCTTCGTTATGGATGAAGCAATAAGAGTTACACGAACAGATGGGTTCATTTTGTTTGGAGTGCCAAACCTTGCACATCTAATGAACAGGCTATTATTGCTCATCGGCCGCCAACCAATGTGTATCGAACTCGATGGATCCCATGTTCGAGGATTTACCCATCATTCATTTCTAAAGTTACTCGAGTCTATCAAGAATATCAGATTAATCGATCGCACCGGTGTGATTATGTATCCCCTCCCCTACCATCTCGCACAGCCCCTAGCAAAAACATTCACTGGCCTATCAGGCTACGTGTGTTATCTTGTAAAGAAAATCGGATAAGATCATGTGCGGAATCTGCGGTAAACTGAGAACGGATGGAAAGCCTGTAGACGAGGGCATGCTTCGCAAGATGACATCCGCCTTGTCGCATCGCGGGCCTGATGACTGGGGTGTGCATATAAGCGCACAGGGTGCGACTGCCAGTTCGCAAGTAAATATCGGTCTCGGACACAGAAGACTCAGTATCATTGATTTGTCCGCGGCGGGCAGGCAGCCCATGTCCAATGAGGATAAAAGCATCTGGATAGTCTTCAACGGCGAAATATACAATTTTCAATCCCTGCGCGCAGAACTCGAAGGTAAGGGACATCGCTTCCATTCACACACGGACACCGAGGCTATAATCCATCTTTACGAAGAGGAGGGAATCGATTGCGTGAAGAGGCTTGTCGGGATGTTCGCCTTTGCACTCTGGGATGAAAGAAAACAACTACTGCTCCTGTGCAGGGATCATATCGGCATCAAACCGCTCGTCTACTCATGGGACGGCAATACTCTGGTCTTTGCATCAGAGATTAAAGGGATCCTCGAGGATACCGATGTCAAGAGGGAGATCGACTGGGACGCTCTCAATCTTTATCTGACGTTCAATTATATTCCGGCGCCCTATACTATTTTCAAAAGCATCAGAAAACTAAACCCCGGCCATATTCTCGTTTTTCAGAATGGAGAAGTGCGGGAAGACGCGTACTGGAATATCGACCTGAATCCCCGCGTACGAAGTACAGAGATGGATTTCGATGCATGCAAACGCGAGCTCTTCAAAAAGCTGGAAGAGGCGGTCTGCATGCAAATGATCGCAGATGTCCCCCTGGGCGCATTTCTCAGCGGCGGGATTGATTCAAGTATTATCGTGGGGCTAATGGCCAGGAATTCCAGCAGGCCCGTCGAGACATACACCATCGGCTACAAAGACATGCCCCTGTTTGACGAGACTAATTACGCGAGGGACGTTGCGCTATTGAACAGGACGGACCACCACGAGATCAAGCTCGATGCGCGGGATATTATGCAAGCCGTCCCGCAGGTGCTCGCTTCGTTCGATGAACCTTTCGGCGATTCCTCCGCAGTACCCACCTTTGTAGTATCGAGGGAAACGAGAAAAGGGGTAACGGTTGCCCTTTCGGGCGACGGCGGCGATGAGCTTTTTGCCGGCTACAGGATGTATAAAGGTGAAGACTGGTATCGCAGTTATCGTTTGCTTCCTTCATTCATCAGAAAAGGACTGTTGGAACCTTTCCTGATGTCGCTTTCCGACTCACGTGATGAAAAGTTTTCCGAATATGTCAGAAGGTCAAAAAAATTCGTCAGGGGTGCAAAAGACACCTTTGCCGAGCGCGTCTTCTCCTTGAATGAGATCTTTTCCCGTGACTTGAGAAAAGTGATTTTGCATGATTCGAAAACCACGGACTATGACCTGGGTATGAAGCTGACGGCCTCGAGATTGAGCGAGATGCATGACGGTCACATAAACAGCATGCTCTATGCCGATCTGAAACAATCCCTTCCCGGTGACATGCTCACGAAGGTCGATGCCATGAGCATGTTTCATGCCCTCGAAGTCCGGGTGCCCCTCTTGGACCACAGGGTATGTGAGCTGGCCTTTTCCATGAGGGGCGCTTGGAAACTCCGCAACGGCAAAAGCAAATATGTATTGGTGGAAACCTTCAAGGATATTCTGCCCCCTTCCCTGCACAACCGGCCCAAATGGGGATTCGAGATGCCTATCAGCAAGTGGCTCAAGACAGACTTGAGATATCTGATTGAGGAATATCTCTCCAAAGACTTTATTACACGGCAAGGCATCTTCAATTACGCGGCCATCCAGGAGCTTGTTAATAATCTGATGTCGAACAGAGTTGATACATCCTGGCATATATGGAACCTCATCGTCTTCCAGGTATGGTATGGGCAGTATGGGAAAAATTAAGGAAGCTCTTATCGGGAGTTCTCTACAACTAAAGAAATGATAGATGATGGAGGCAAAACAATATTAAGACATATGAATGTCGCCAAGGCATTCGCGATCTGCCTGATAGTCCTCGGTCATTCATTTCCAGAAGACTCCACTTCTCCAATAAGGGCATTTGTATATCTTTTTCATGTCCCCCTATTCTTTATAATTTCCGGATTTTTTTTCAAAGACCATTACCTAAGCGCTCCCAAGAACTTTATTCTCGGAAGATTACGTCGTTTATGGATACCCTTTCTGCTGTGGAGTGTACCCTTTATCTTATTGCATAATATTTTCTTCAGACTCGAAATCTATAGCACGGAAGTAACATTCAGGGGAGCCACTGTCCCCTATTATTCGATAGCCGATACGTTTGTAAGACTGGCAAAATTGATTTTCTTTCAAGAGTCGGAGCAACTCCTTGGGGGGTTCTGGTTTCTTCCGTGCCTATTTTTCACTGCGATTATTTTTTTCGTTTTTTCCTTCATCTCGAATAAATTAAAAAAGAGTTATGTCTTGCCGATTCTTTGCGTTCTTGGTTTTATACTCGGAAACTTTATGTTTTATAATAATGTAAATTTTCCACTCATACCCTATGACTTCAGGTTATTCCTTATTACAACGTTGCTCTTCCTTGTAGGATTCTTATATAAGAAATACGAATACCTTGTACCGATCAATTTATCTATTTCATTATTTTCTTTACTGTTGTTAATATTGGTACTGAAGATTGGTTCTTATAAAATTGACAGTATAAATAGCACTGTGGGCTACCTGCCTAAAGCGATCCTGTATCTCGTTTTCACACCCATCCTTGGAACTTATATAACACTCTATCTTTCAAAGATGATATCAAGATACAAGATAGCCGATTTCTTTGACTATATAGGCAGGAACACCATAACCATCCTCGCTTTGCATTTCTTAAGCTTTAAGCTGGTCAGTTTCCTGATTGTTTATTCTGAAAATCTAAATCTGTTTGAGATTGCAAGTTTCCCTGTAATCCCAAACCACGATGGCTGGTTCTTAGCCTATTTTCTTGCGGGAGTGCTTATTCCGCTATCTGTCAAGACAACATGGGTAAGAATCCATAATGCCTTTTCATAATCGAGGAAATTATAATTGAACTGGAAGTCAATATTCACAAATATCCTGCTCGTCCTTGTCAGCATCTTCGTCACGCTCGGCCTGTTCGAGATTTCTTTGCGGGTCTTTGCTCCTCAGGATTTGATCGTACCCATGCCCGCTATGGCTGACAGCGAATTAATCTATCGGCTCCCCGCCAACACAAAATCTTATTTGAAGGGTACTTCCGTAAGATGGTTTCATCTTGAAACCAATTCGCTCGGACTGCGGGACGGCGAACATGATTTACAGAAAGCTCCCGGAACATTTCGCGTCCTTCTCTTAGGAGATTCGATGAGCATGGCAGAGGGTGTTGAACTCCCGGAGACTTATATCAAGCAATTTGAGAAAAAGGCCAATGAGCAGGCTTTAACCAAGAAAGCCGAAACAATAAATGCAGCGATCAGAGGCTATGGAAATGATCAGGAGGTCGTTCTCTTCGAGCGCATCGGCATGCAGTTTCAGCCGGACCTTGTCATATTAGCCTTTTTTGAAGGCAATGACTTTGACGACAATAGAGACGGGGGTATATTCCAACTGACAGAAGGTGAACTGATTAAAACCCTTCCAACTCTGGAAAGCTCACCCAAAATGAGGTATTACAATCAGCAGATCAGGATCCAGAATTTTCCAGGGTATCGATTCCTGGTAGGGCATTCCCATCTTATTAACTTCCTAAGAAGGAAATATGCGTCCTATTTGACCAACAGGGCTCTTTCATCGCAGAGAAAGGGCGAACAGGGGCATCCAGCTCAAGGGTCAAGAATCATCGGCGAAGCAGACTGGAAACTTACTGAAAGAATATTGCTGCGGTGGGACGCAGATTGCCGCAAGATAAATAGTCTTCCGCTTATTCTGTTTATACCCGACCTGAATAATATCCGTGCCTATATGAAGACAAAGGCCATTGGCAACAGAACGGACAAGAGTATGAGTGATTTTGCACGCGCCAATAATATATTGTTTATCAACCTTACCGATCAATTCATGCACTATCCGGACGTGGAAAGCCTCTACCTGCCGGATGCCCATTTGAGCCCGCTCGGACACGATATCGTGGCCGCTGAGATCACGCGATTCCTGAGGGCGCGGAAGCTATTATGAACATCCTCGGCATTTCAGCATTTTATCACGACAGCGCAGCATGCCTCGTACAGGACGGCAAGGTGGTTGCCGCCGTCCAGGAAGAGCGGTTCAGCAGGCAGAAGCATGATCCGAGATTCCCGCATCATTCCATAAACTATTGTCTTCAGGAGGCGAATATTTCCATTAAGGATGTAGACTACGTCGCCTTCTATGATAAGCCCTTCCTGACTTTTGAAAGGCTGCTCCTGACTTACCTGACCATTGCGCCCAGGGGTCTTAAGTCATGGCTTGCCGCCATGCCATCCTGGCTACGCCAAAAGCTTCATATTCGAAAAGTCATTAACAGGGAAACGGGCTTCGAAGGAGACATATTGTTCACGGAACATCACGAAGCGCACGCAGCTTCCGCCTTCTACCCATCCCCATTCAGCCGATCCGCCATACTGACTATAGACGGCGTGGGTGAATGGGCCACGGCGTCTTATGGGCATGGTGAAGGCAGCGATATTTATTTAATGAAAGAACTCCATTTCCCGGACTCTCTCGGACTCCTTTATTCCGCCTTTACTTATTTTACAGGCTTTAAGGTCAACTCCGGAGAATACAAACTTATGGGCCTCGCCCCTTATGGAAAACCCATCTATAAGGACATTATTCTGCGGGAGATCGTTGACGTTAAGGAGGACGGGTCGATCCGACTTAACCTGTCCTATTTTGATTTCCTCGGCGGCATGCGAATGACAAGCGATAATCTCGATAAACTATTTGCCGGTCCGCCCCGCAAACCCGAGTCTCCTATTACGGAAAGAGAAATGGATATTGCGGCAAGCATTCAGGCCGTGACGGAAGAAATCATGCTGAAGATGGCAAGTCATGTCCATAAGGAAACAAAACTGAAAGACCTCTGTCTCGCGGGCGGCGTCGCCCTCAACTGCGTAGCTAACGGCCGCATATTGCGTGAGGCACCGTTTGAGAGGATCTGGATACAACCAGCCGCCGGGGATGCCGGAGGTGCGCTGGGGGCGGCTTTATCCGTATGGCATAGATTCCTCGGAAACGCGCGACAGATTCATGACGGCATGGACAGCCAGTATGGCTCATATCTCGGCCCTTGCTTCTCTGACGAAGCTGTCGCAGCTTTTCTTGAATGCAGCCGTTATCCTTTTCAGCGTCTCGATAAAACAAGCAGGGCCCTCACCATTGCAAAGGAAATCGCAGCGGGCAAAATTGTCGGCTACATGTCCGGTCGCATGGAATTCGGGCCGCGGGCTCTCGGGGCGCGAAGTATTCTCGGTGACCCCCGCAGTGTAGAAACGCAGAGTATAATGAATCTGAAAATCAAGTATCGGGAATCTTTCAGGCCCTTTGCACCGTCGGTCTTAGAGGAAAAGGCCCCGGAGTATTTCGAGATGAATGCAAGCAGTCCGTACATGCTTTTAGTCGCCTATCTGCGAGAAGACAGACGGATACCTCAGTCCGCAGTTGACAAATCGAGCATGCTCGAGCGCATCAAATACAAGAGAAGCGAAATCCCCGCGGTCACACATCTCGATTATTCTGCACGCATACAAACGGTCAATCAACGGGATAACCACGATTATCATGCCGTCATCTCCGAATTCGAGAAACTGACCGGCTTCCCGGTAATCGTCAACACCAGCTTTAACGTGCGGGGTGAACCGATTGTCTGCACCCCGGAAGACGCATACCGATGTTTCATGAGAACGGAAATGGACGTGCTTGTCATGGAAAATTGTATTCTCTACAAAGACGCACAACCCGCCTGGGCGGAAAGCAGGGAATGGAGAGATGACTTTGTCCTCGACTGAACTTAAAGAAATACGAAAATTCGGGATTATCGCCTTCATCTTCTTCGGCGCCCTTTCCGCTCTTGGATTATGGAATGAAAAATATATTATCGGTTCATTTTTCTGTCTCCTCTCCCTGATTGGCCTGGGCTTCATCCTTGATCCTTTCCGATTCAAGCCTGTCTATCATGTCTGGATGAAGGTGGCGCATTTCATAGGAGAACTCATTACCATGGCAGTCCTTATTCTCACCTATTACGCGGTCATCACGCCCGCAGCGCTGTTAAAAAGAATATTTGGCGGCCGGTCGCTCCCTCTTAGGCCGGATAAAAAGGCGTCATCATATTGGGTTTCACGGACGGAGCCGTCACAATCAAAAGATCGGTTCCTGAAACAATTTTAAGGAGCGAATTATGGCAAAACAATACCTGATCATCGAGTTCTGGGAATTCCTGAAGCACAGAAAGAAGTACTGGTTATTGCCGATAATCATTGTGTTGCTTCTCATGAGTGCGCTTATCGTCTTTACCGAGAGCAGCGCAATAGCCCCCTTCATCTATGCCCTCTTTTAGTCACGGCAAAATACAGATGTCGAAAATTAAGGTCATACACGTCATCACCCGCTTCGATAAGGGCGGGGCCGCCGAGAATACCTTTCTCACCGTTACGGGTCTTCAGTCCATGGGATATGAAGTCATCCTGATCAGGGGTCTTTCTTACGAATCCAATATGGGGCCTGCTGAGACAAAGGCCGTGGAAAGCTGCCTCGAAGACGCCGACAGAAAAGGGATTAAGGTTTTAACCATTCGCGAACTCGTAAGAAGAATATATCCGTTCGGCGATCTAAAGACCCTTTATAAGCTGATAACAATTTTCAGTGAAGAAAGGCCGCACATCGTCCACACGCATACGTCGAAGGCGGGCATCCTCGGCAGATGGGCAGCCCGCCTGGCCGGGATCCATGTCATCATTCATTCACCCCACGGACATGTCTTCTGGGGTTATTTCAACAAATGGAAGACGAGGGCATACATTTTCCTCGAGAGGCTGACCGCGACCATTACGGACAGAATCATTATGCTGACAAGCCAGGAGAAGAAGGATCATCTCCGGTGCCATATCGCCCATGAGAACAAGTTTACAGTCATTCACAGTGGTGTCGATCTCTCCAGATTCTCAGATGCCCGGGACGATCTCGATGATACGAAAAAAAAGCTCGGAATACCCAAAGGAACATTCGTCGTGGGAACGGTGGGGAGACTGACCCACATCAAGGGACACAAATATCTAATTGAGGCGGCGCGAAAGATTCTTTTGACAAGACCCGATATGACATTTATATTTCTCGGTGACGGCGAACTCATGAACGACCTGAAGGCGCAGGCGGCATCCTTAGGTATTTATGACAAAGTTAAGTTCTTAGGATGGCGCGAGGACGTTGCGGAAGTAATGGCCACCTTTGACCTCTTCGTCCTCCCTTCCCTCAATGAGGGCATGGGAAAGGTTCTCGTCGAGGCAATGGCCATGGGCAAACCGATCATCGCGAGTAATGTCGGCGGGATTCCGGACCTTGTCAAGAATGAGGAGAACGGCCTGCTTGTCCCTCCGGAGGACGCGGAAGCAATTGCGAGGAGCATATCGATCCTGCACAGCCACCCCTTGAAGAGAAGAGCGATGGGAGAGAAAGGAAAAGCCATTGCCGTCGAATACGGCGCAGACTCCATGGTGCAGAAGATCGACCGGTTATACAGAGAACTTGTGGGGGGTTAATGGTCTCTTGAATACCAGACGAAACAGATTGATTGGACTTCTGCGCTGTGTCCTTTTATCAGTCATCCTTCTTGCAACCGGTAGCAGCGTTTCTTATGCTGCAGAATACGTGCAGGTGGCGGGCTTGATGGATCTCCGCACGACCTTTAGCGACGGCGCCTATGACCTCGATCAGCTTGTGCTTCTCGCGAAGAAGAAGGGATTTAGTGTCCTTTTCATCAATGACCATGACAGGGTTGCCATGGAGTATGGCCTGCCCCCTTTCCGTAATCTTATCAAAAAAAGGGTCGATCTCCACTCCATCAACAGCGGCGGCGCTGATAAGTTCATTCAGGCGATACAGGAAGTAAGGCAGAAGTATCCCGAGATGATCATCGTCCCCGGCTCCGAGACTACTCCCTTCTATTACTGGACGGGACGGCCTTTAACGGGAAAACTTACCGCGCATGACCATGAGAAGCGTATCTTAACCGTCGGCATGGAGAGTCCTGACGATTATGAAAACCTGCCGATCCTTCATAACAATCTTTCCATGAATTATTTTGCCGGAGCGCTGCCGGAAGTTGCCCTGTTTTCACTTTCGCTCATTGCATCTCTATTCCTGCTTCGCTGGAGAGGGCCTGCGCGCTTCACCGGCATTATTGTTTTGCTCTTATCCGTAGCTCTTATTATAAACAGCAATCCGTTCAGGAGTTCTCCCTTTGATCCTTATCACGGTGATCAGAAGATGGCGCCTTATCAGCTCGTGATCGATTACGTTAATGCAAGAGGCGGAATGACCTTCTGGAATTACCCCGAAACAAAGTCCGGCGTAAGGGAAATGGAGCCAATTCGTGTAAGCACCCTGCCCTACCCTTATGTTCTTACGGAGTCGACAGGTTACACAGGCTTTGCCGCTGTTTATGGTGACAATATCACCTTGACGGAACCCGGAAATATCTGGGATACCGCTCTCAAGGAATATTGCATGGGCTACAGGGAACGGCCGCCATTGGGAATAGCAACGGGAGATTTTCATCAGGAGGGAGAAGGCGGTGATCAGTTGGGGACATACCAGACCGTTTTTCTCGTAGAACACAAAACAAGGGACGCTGTCTTAAAGGCGCTCAGGACGGGCAGAATGTACGCCTGTCAGGTCAACTATCCGCAAGTATTAAGGCTGGATGATTTTTCCGTCTCATCATTGGATGACCGAACAAAAGGCATTTCCGGGGAAGAGATCATACTGAAAGAACATCCGCGTGTCAGAATATCTATTTCCACTTCTGTGCCGTCGCCGGATAAGGTAAAGATACGCTTGATACGGTCCGGGGAGACGATTTATATTTTCGATGAAAAACTGCCGCTGACGATCGATTATATTGACCAGTACTATAAGCCTGGTGAAAAGATCTATTACAGGATCGACATGCATGGCAACGGGACAATCGTTTCCAATCCTGTGTTTGTGAAGTTTGAATAGGAGCAAGTTGAAGTGTGGTGCGAATTGTAGTGCAGACCTGAAGGTCTGCATATGCGGCGCATCTAAGGGTACGCACTACAGAATAAGGTGATGAGGGGAGGTTTCTTACAGAAATGATCATATCCGTCCATCAACCCCAGTATTTGCCGTGGCTCGGCTACTTCGACAAAATCGATAGGGCCGACGTATTTGTTCTGCTCGATAACGTGCAGTTCAAGAAGAACGAATGGCAGAACAGAAATAAGATAAAGACCGCGGCCGGAGAGCAGTGGCTTACGGTCCCTGTCATGTACCGTTTTCCGCAGTTGATCAACGAGGTGGAAGTCAACAATAAAGAGCGCTGGCAGCACAAGCAGCAGCAGGCCGTTATCTCCAATTATAAGAAAGCGCCGCACTGGAAAGCCCTGGAACCTTTCTTCACAGACTTGTTCCAATCACAATGGCAAATCATCTCTCAACTGAATATTCATGTCGTAAAGACGCTTGCAAAGATACTCGGCATCGAGACTCCCCTGCATATAGCTTCGGAAATGGGTAATTTCCCGGAGGACCCGGATGAAAGGCTGATTGCCATTACCAAGCATTTCGGCGCTGACACCTATTTGGCTGGAAGCGGCGGGCATGATTATATGGATATGGATAAGTATGACAGCAATTCCATAAAAGTTATGTTTCAGGATTATAAACACCCTGTATATGATCAACTGTTTGGCGACTTCTTGCCGTATATGTCGGTAATTGATCTCATCTTTAATAACGGAGGCGAAAGTCTCAGGATACTGAGGGGGAACTAATGAAGGTACTTGCGATAGGGGCTCATCCCGATGATATCGAAGTTGGCTGTGCCGGTACGCTCATGAAGTATTCAAAGTATGGCCATGAAATATTTCTTCTGATTATTACGGAAGGTCACAAGGGCGGCGATGCCAAACTGAGATGCGAGGAGCAGAACAAAGCCGCGGAAATCCTGAAGCCGAAAGAAGTCATGTGGGCGGGATATAAAGATACGGAGCTTTCCCCGAATATGAATGAACTAATTCATGATATAGAAATAGTCTTGAATAGAATACAACCTGATTTCACCTTCACCAATTTTGGTGACGATACGCATCAGGACCATAGGGCTCTTTCCAGGGCAACAGTATCGGCTACACGCTATATAAAGAACGTCATATTCTACGAAACGCCCACCACACTTGATTTTTCTCCCACTGTCTTTGTGGATATCAAAGAAACCTTAGAACAAAAAGTTGCCATGCTTATGGCCCACAAATCCCAGGTCATGAAGACGAATATAGAAGGACTGTCTATTGTGGATGCTGCAAGGTCGACGGCTATGTTCAGAGGCATACAGGGCCGCGTACAATGCGCGGAGGCATTCATACCGCTAAGGCTATTTATAAATATATGATCCCTCATTCCAGACCTACACTCGACCAGAGCGATTTTGACGGCGTTCTGAAGGTCATTAAGTCCGGACATCTTGTTCAGGGTGAACAGACTGCCGGATTTGAAAAGGGCCTTTCCTCTCTGATCGGCGTCAAAGGCGGTGTCGCCGTCAGTTCCGGCACTGCTGCACTTCACCTTTCACTGATCAGCCTCGGCGTGGGTAAGGGCGATGAGGTTATCCTGCCCGGCTTCGTTTGCACGGCTCCCCTCAATGCCATTCACTATGTGGGCGCTTCCCCCGTGATTGCGGAGATTGACCGGCGCACTTTCAATATCGACGTCAATGATCTGAAAAGGCGTATTACAAAAAAAACAAAGGCCATTATAGCTCCCCACATGTTCGGCCTTCCGGCGGATCTGGAAGACATCGCATCTCTCGGCATTCCTGTTATTGAGGACTGTGCACATTCCTTAGGCAGCAGGTATGGGGATCATTACACAGGCGGTATCGGCGCGCTTTCAATTTTTTCCTTTTACGCCACGAAGGTTATTGCCACCGGCGAGGGCGGGATGGTTCTTTCAAACAATGATGGCCTGATCGAGGGAATCAAGGATCTGCGTGACTATGACAACAGGGAAA
Organism: Syntrophaceae bacterium; assembly: GCA_003142635.1. Taxonomy (GTDB): domain Bacteria; phylum Desulfobacterota; class Syntrophia; order Syntrophales; family UBA2185; genus Fen-1135. The sequence goes on from PLMX01000244.1 coordinate 64,083, forward strand.
GCTACGCCGTAAGGTATAATTACAAGATGACCGATATCCAGGCGGCGCTGGGCATAGCCCAACTAAAAAAACTTTCCCCATTCATTAAAAAAAGAAAAGAAATTGCCGATAAATATGGCAGAATATTTCACGATCTGAGTATTCCAGTTCCTTTTGTTCCAAAAGACAGGGAGCATATCTACTACAGGTATGTAGTCCTTCTCAGAGATGCGGAGCTTTTCATGGACGCGATGATGAAAAAAGGGGTGGTTTGCGCGCGACCCATTTTCAAACCTCTGCACAGATACCTGGGATTATCAGGCTATGCAACGACGGACCTGGTATGGGAAAAGGCGGTCTCCATTCCCATCTATCCCTCCCTTACCGACCACGAAGTGGGGGTAATTGCGAACGCTGTCAGATCAGCCTTAACCTAAAGAGCGTCTGCGTTTAAATTTCTATGGGTATTGCATAAAATGCAAAAATCACGTTTTGCCATATTTGATTCCGATGCAAAAAAGATATCACCATTACGAATTTTTTGGCTTTGTGCGATTATTATCTTTCTACTCCTCTTCCTGCCGATTGTACGCGTTCGCTTTTTCGAGTACCTCGGCAGATGGCTCTACATCCTCCTTTTCGCAGTCTCTCTCTCCGCAAGTTTAACGCCTCTGATGAGGACAATTGCGCTGAAACTGAATATTGTCGACCTGCCGGCAGAGAGGAAGGTCCATGAGAGCAGCACCCCTCTTCTTGGCGGCGTGGCGATTATTATTGCGTTCATAGCGGCCCTCGGCGCAAACCTGATCCTTGACAGACAATCCATAGCCTTGTTGGCATGCGCAGTTTTTGTTGCCGTGGTAAGTCTGATCGACGATTGGAGAGGGTTATCCGCCCGACTGAAGCTTCTGGCACAGATCATCGCCGTAGTTGTGCTGATCCAATACGGCATCATTCTGCATCTATTTCCTGCAAACACATCCTGGGGATATGCACTTAATTTTGTGCTCACAGTTCTCTGGATCGTGGGAATTACGAATTCGCTTAATTTTTTCGACGGCATGGACGGACTGGCAGCGGGAATCGGCGCCATCATGGCCTTCTTTCTGGGTATTGTTGCATTTCAGACATATCAGCCGTTTATGGGATGGATCGCGGTCGCCTTGGTGGGCAGCTGCCTGGGTTTCCTGCCCTACAATTTCCACGTCAAGAGGCCCGCTTCCATTTTTCTTGGCGATACGGGCAGCATTTTCCTGGGATTTACCTTGGCGGGCCTGGCGGTCAAAGGTAACTGGTCTCTTCATAACCCCATCGTCTCCTTTGCCGCGCCCGTCCTGATCTTCTGGATCCTGATATTCGACATGACCTATATAACCGTTGAGAGAATTCTTACCGGCAAGGTTAAAAGTTTCAAAGACTGGATAGAGTACGTGGGTAAAGACCACCTGCATCACAGATTATACGCGGTCCTCGGTGACAAAAGAAAAGCTGTGCTTTTCATCTATTTTCTCTGTGCAATCCTCGGCATCAGCGCTATAGCGCTCAGAGATGCAAGGCCCATCGATGGGATACTGCTAATCAGCCAGGCTTTTCTCATAACGGTCGCTATATCCATATTGGAATATTCCGGACGGCAAAGGCACGAGTAACGCTATTGCCCGATTAGTAATCTATTGACAACAAACCCCTTTTAAAATAGAACTTAGGCAAATTTGATCTCGCAGCTTAGTACATCACTTCGCTATTAAGGTGTCATATCGACCGAAGGGAGATATCTTTTACTCTGACCAGCTACTAAGATTTCTCGCTGCCCTCGAAATGACAATAGTGCATAGAAATTTCCGAACTCTGGCAACACAATGAGTGACAAGGGCGCAGTACACAGGCAGATCGAAAAGAACGGGCTTTTATTAATCGCCGTTGTCATGGTGCTCATATACTGGGTGCTCGATTCCCTCTCATCGGACCAGATATTATCGCGCACACTTATTGTGATCTTTGTGATTGCATACGGAATATTCACCCAATCGCTGATCAATTCCCGTAAAGAAGCTCTTGCAGAAAAAGAACGGACGCAAGAGCGGTTGATCCAAACGGAAAGCATAGCGGCCATTGGGCAGCTTGTTGCCGGAATAGCACATGAGCTCAATAATCCCATCGCAAGCACATCAAGCCTGATCCAAACAAATATTGAAATCTTAAACGAAAAAAAAGTTAAGGCTGATGGTGATAACGAACTTATAAATGATCTCGAATTCTCATTGAAGGAGCTCAAAAGGGCGGAGAACATCGTCAAGAGTGTACTCGGATTATCGCGCCAGACACAGGTCTACGTCGAGGACGTTGACATTAATGCAAATATAGAGGATGCTCTGCGAGTACTGCACAACCAGTATAAAGATACCGGGGTGATCATTGAAAGAGACTTTGATGAGAATCTCCCGAGGGTAAATGGCAACTTTGCAAATCTCGGCCAGGTTTTTATGAATATCATCAAGAACGCAATACAGGCTCTGCCTGATGGTAAGGGAACCATATCCCTGAAAACAAGCTATAAAAGAGATACAAGTACCGTTACAGTAGAATGCCGGGATACGGGTACGGGAATAGCGGACGATGTCCTTAAGGATATATTCAAGCCATTTTTTACCACCAAGGTCGTCGGCAGCGGGTCCGGCCTTGGTCTTTACATTTCCCATGAGATCATCAAAAAGCATGAGGGGCTGATCTCAGTAAGCAGCAAACCGGGGCTCGGCACTATATTTACTATAGACCTTCCCGTGAAACAGGGGGCATCATGATAAGGCTACTGATCGTAGACGATGAAGAGGGCGTCCGAAGATCTTTGAAAAAACTTCTTCAAAGGGACGGTTATGACATTCTTCTGGCCGAAAATGGTACGGAGGCTATCGATATCGTCCGACAACAGGTCAATGAAATTGAAACGGTAATATGCGATTTCAAGATGCCGGGCCTCGATGGTTTGGAAACACTGACGGAAATCAGCAAGATCAATCCCGAAATTATCAAGGTAATCCTCACCGGCTACGCGACCCTCGATCGCGCCATCGAAAGCGTAAACTCAGGCATTGACGGCTTCTTGACGAAGCCCTTCGACAACAAAGAGATCAGACTGAAGCTCAGGGAATTCCACGTCAAAAAGAGACTAAAGCAATTCGTGCCGGCTCAGGTTCTCGAACAATTACAGAAGTTCGGGGAAAACCTCGAACCCAGAAACCAGAAAGTAAGCATCCTTTTTACCGACATCCGCGGCTTCACAAAAATATCCGAATCCCTGACGCCTGCGGAACTGTCGCACCTTCTGAATCTTAGTTATTTTTACCCTCTCGACAACATTATCTTTAAACATAACGGAACCCTCGATAAACACATCGGTGACGGCATCATGGGAATATTCGGCGCGCCGATAACGCAGAATAGTGATGCCAAGAGAGCAGTTCAGTGCGCAATTGAGATGCGAAATAAAATAGCCGAAATAAACTCAGAGGTCGGCAACGGGAATGTGAGAATTCCTGTTGGCTTCGGAATCGGCACAGGCGAATCCATGGTCGGAATTTTCGGCTCCGCAATCAGAAAGGAATATACGGCCATGGGTAATCCGGTAAATCTGGCTGCACGGCTCGAACGGATTGCCAAGGAAAACCAAATCCTCATATGCAACGACACATATGAAGCAGTGAAGGATTACTTTAAGGTCGAGAAGATAAGACAGGTAAAACTCAAAGGAATGGACGAAGAAACTACTGTCTATAATGTTATTGAAGCGCTGTAAAAATAGTGTGGCGTTAAGCAAAGTCAACAGCTGGTTATGCGCCTCGCTACCCCTGCCCTATTTACCGACTGAAGAACTTACCCCGCCGCAATCGATAAGCAAGTCCCCTCTACATCCCGCCCAAGTAAACCCTTCCATTAGCCCCCCTTGCATCTTCCTTAAATCCGTTAACGTAAGCAATGCCTTCGCAGGACTCGTGCCTAGTCACGGGCAACTCTGGGCGATACTGATTTTTCTCCTCGCTTCGTAAGGCGTATTAAAATTGACGATGCCAATTGATTCTATGGCAACGGGCTGGGGACAAGTTCCGGTAATAAGGAGATGAAATTTATCTCCTGTGATCGAATCTAAGACAAAATCTTGACCGTTCGTTCCAGTGTTATCCGACAAATTATTAATCACGGCGTAATATTTGCCGGCCAATGCCAGCGAATAGGCTCTGTTTTCGTTTCTGGCACCGATTTCACCTAAAGTAGAAGATGTGTTCATGTAGAACATCCCTACAACCAGTGCTGAGACTGCGGCAATAGCTATAACGGTATAAGCAATTACATTCCCCTTTTCATTTGCAAGGTTCATATATCATGCCCCCGTTGCCAGCCAGAGGTTGACACGATCAGTAAGATTTGTAGTGGTGTTTGCAGCACCACCGCTCAATTGTAACGTAATCTCAATGATTGATGTGGAAGCCGAATATGAGGGTGAAGCAGATGACCCGTAGTAATCATAATAATTCAGATTAAACGACGTCACAAGAATTGGGCCTGTGACGTTCCCAATTAACGTATCGCTATTATCACATAAAAGAGGGTTGCTGCCACCGGCCCAAGATATGGTATGCAGTGACGGATCCGGCGGATTCGCATTTCGGACGAATGTGATGGATGTTGCGGTAGCTGAATTTACTGACTTGATATTGCTAAACTCTTTTTTAAGCCTCGTCATGGCTATTTGACCCTGCTGAGCTATCATGGCATTTTTTTTTGCAAATATGTATCCACTCACCATCTCAACGAGACCTCTCCCGACAACTACAGACATAATAGTTATAACAGCAAGGGAGACTACGATCTCCAAAAGAGTAAAACCATTTTGCTCAGTGGTTTTCATCTTCATGGTCGCTACACTTAATTTGAAATGAAATATGATGTCAACATTTGAGAACGACGATCCCCTGTGCCGTAATAGCGGTCTGCAATGGTCACTTTCAGAATAGTGCTGCCTGGAGGAGGAGTTGGAACAATAGCATTGGAAACGACATAGTAAGTTACATATTTCTGAACGTTGTTACTATAGTACATGCCATATTTGTTATTACTTGTGTCGTTTATCTTGTTTTTCAAATCAGGTTGCAGTGATAATAATGGCCCTTTCTCAGTCGTCTCAGTCCATGTAATTGTATTATCAGAGATGGGGCCACTTGTAGGCCATGGCGGTTCACTCAAATTACTCGTTCCTAGAACCGTACATTTATAATAGTGCCCATTCGCATTCGTAGTTGTTGGCTTAACAAAACTATTGGCAGCATATATAGTTCCTTTCGTCCACATCGGGCATTTGTAATAATCGTCGTTGATATTTGCGATGACCATACTAAGCTCTGATGCGTTTGCAAGCCTTAACACAGGATCACTGCTACTTGACAGAGAATCAGAAATCAGGACGATCATAATGCCACTGAGGCTTGCAACGATAACGATTGTAACTATAACCTCGATGAGAGTGAAACCATATTTGTTAAGGGTCCTCACGCACTTCATGGGATAAATCCTGTATTTCTCGTAATGGTGATTGTTGTCTCAGTTCTATTAGGATCAGTTCCCTGGCTCAGTTTTATCTCCATATTTACCAGCAGAGCAACGCCTGTTCCATCTACCGGGATACCCCATTTGTCAAAAGTTACAGTCGTTCCAGAGCCTGATGTTATTGTCACTTTGCTGTCCATCTTGTGACAGTTTTTCGGACATGATGGAGTATCTGGGTCATAGAAGGGTCTAAAGATATCAGTGGGCTTGCTAAATTTTTTAACCGGAATCATAATCGGATTCCCATTTGTATCAGTAGCAGCTAATCCATTTTTATAAAGTGTATATGATGTGCTATCGGATGCGAAGTTAATGCCCCAGTTTGCCGAAGCGTTCTCATTCAAAGACTGAATCTGTGCATAACGGAGGCTCGCTATTAAGCCATCGGTCTCAGCTATCAAAGGCTCCGAGCCCATGGTCTTGTTTGCATTTACAACCATCAATGTAACTGCAGATATAATGAATAACACTACCAGAACTAACACTATTTCTATCAGCGTGAATCCTTCGTCCTTATTGGCCCTTCTTTTGGACTGTGTCATGGTCATTAAATAATCTGAATCGTTGAAAACTTCAAGGGGAATTTGATTAACTTGAGGAGCTGAAATGCAACTATTTAATCCGTATTGCTTATAGCTGCGATGTCCAAATAAACGTCCCCATTTTAACTCCGACTTAGGGGTCTTATTGCATATCTCATTCACATTCCTTCACATTCCCTGTTGATTAATTATCTTCTCATATAAAATTAACACCTATCGTGCGGAAAGGAACCCATTGACTTGAAAGTTCTTATTCATCCTCATGATGCCAATGAACGTATTCAAGAACGTGGAGCAAAAATTGAGGAAGCCATGGCGACGGTAGAATATGGTGAAAGTTTCCCTGCGAAACATGGACGAACAGGATTCAGGCGCAACTTTCCATTCAACAGTGAAAGACTTGGTCGATATTATAACACAAAGCAGGTTGAGGTTTACGCTGTTCAAGAAATTGATGCATAGCTCGTAGTAACAGTTGTAACTCGGTTTTTCTAAAAAGGAGATAATTTATGAGATTCAGTTATGATCCGCGCTATAACATTGCTTATATTCGTTTCAAGGTGAAAAGCAAAGAAGTCGAATCCGTCAAAATCAGCGATGAGTTGATCGTCGATATTGCCCCGGACGGAACAGTCTACGGCATTGAACTCCTAAATGCTAATGAGCAACTGCAGAAGGAGGATAATGGCCAGATATCCATAGTCAACGAAGCTACGGGAGAACTTGTGGCCGTACCATTGTCTACATCAAATACTTAAATATCCTCCGGCAAAGCCGGAGGCTTTACGCTCGTTGCCCCCGCGAAGGGGCCTGATCGCGAGCGAAAACCAAAAACCATCATCGTCAAGGTTCTTGGGTGAGTGGCGCAGGGGAACCTCCCCCCTGCGCTCTCTCAGAACCGGACTTGAACCTCTCGGCTCATCCGGCTCCCATTATCCGGCCGTTGTTAACGGCTTCACCTTCTTC
>PLMX01000230.1 GCA_003142635.1 Syntrophaceae bacterium
TTAATTAATTTTCAGGGGAAAGGTTATAAGAAAACCCGGAAATAAATAACCTCCCCCCTATGGATACTTTTTACCACACTGGATACTAACCTCTGTGTACTTCCTATCCATATTAATGAAAAGAATCCAATCAAAAAAATGCATAATTGCTATATATGATTTGATATCTTGCACTTGTATTGCTGCCCTCTTTTAGGCCTGCTTCTTGCTTAATATTTATAGAAACGTATTGAAAACGGGAGTACAAAGATTAAAAAGCAGATTTGCAGAATCAAGCAAGGAGAAGAAATATGAAGAAAGCTGCCTGCGCAGTTCTTATATTCACAATGATCATCTTTCTTGTAAGCCCATTGCCCAGTGAGGCAAGAGACTATTACGGTGGCGGCGGCCATAGGGGAGGCGGCTATGGGGGTTGGTGGTTGCCTTGGGCTATAATAGGAGGTGCAGTAGTTCTGGTGTCTAATTCGGTAGCTCTGGCATCTAATTACTATCCACCCTATTATGCGCCTTCACCAGTGGTGATCCGGGAACGGCCTCCGGTTTATGTTCAACCTGCGCCATCGGTACAGCCGTCATATGCTGAAAGGACATTTGTCTATGCCCCGCAGGGTCAGAGCGAAGAACAACAGGCAAAGGACCGTTACGAATGCCATCGCTGGGCTGTAAGTCAGACACATTACGACCCGACTCAGCCTACTGGCGGCATGCCACAAGCCCAGTTGAACCAAATGCGTGCAAACTATAAACGGGCGAGGGGTGCCTGTCTGGATGGTCACGGAGCCGTAGCAATAGATTATCAGGAAGGAGATAGCTCCCTTTATTAGCCACGGACACCATAAAGCAGCGATCATCATGCTGCACCAGAAATTATTTTATAAGAAATATTTTTTGTCCCTTAAGATTCTTACCTTCGTTTCATCATATAAACGATACCTAAAATAACGACGATCGCGATAATGATCGTAACAAACCATCCGGGGTTCATTCCCCAACCAAACCACCACCCATCATGGCACCACCTTGACCGGTGCTCATCTGGGCAGAGATCAGGGAAGCGAATAATACTAAGATAAAAACCGTTAGAATTAATTTTTTCATCCGCCTTTCTCCTTTACAAGGACGTGAGTACAGAAATCACAAGCATAGACGATATCTCACAATGTATGATTGCTTCCCTGCGTAGGTTGATGCGCAATCAACTCCGCAACATCGTGTCGCTAAGTTTTTCTTTTAATTATCATTATTGTTTCTTCATCATTCCCATTGCCGGTTTCTTCTCACACGGCTTCATGGACATCATTTTCTTCATATTCTTAAACTGTTCGTCCGTCAAAATAGCCCGCATTTCTTTCATGGCTTTTAACATTTCCAAGTGATTGGCTGTTCTTATCTGTGCAATTTTTTTAACTGCTGAACTGGCCTTCTCCATGCTAAAATCTTTCACTTCCATGATTTCCATAAGTTCGATCTCCGCAATCTTCATGTCAGCTTTGAATCGGGCCTGCTTTTTTTGCATTTCACGATGTATAGGCTTCATTTTCATGACCTGGTCATCGGTAAGCCCCATCATATCTGCATGTTCGATGCACATGCCCATCATATCGCCCATCTTGTCCATATTGCCCATTTCCATCATCTGTCCATGTCCTCCCTTATGCTCCTTCATGGGCATATCCTTCATCTGCGAAAAAGCGGGCACAGCAAAAACAACCGTCAACAACAATGAAAGCACTATTTTTCTCATAATTTCCTCCTATTTTTCTGAGATGTAAAAAACATTATTTCGGTCTTTAACCCCTTCGACACCTTTGGCATATTCACGTAAGGATACGTGACACAAGACCAATAGACAATGATAATTAAATATACGGTTATCGATAGGTAAATCGTATCCTTCGATTTTGGACGTTAAGATGCCCCTTTTCTAAAAGGAGACATTCCTCTCACAAATGGCATTCAGATGTTACATAGGCAGAAGCCATGCGACGTCTCTCTCACTGGTGATATGTCTCTTGCATAATGGCTTGTCTATAGCTGACAATTAGGCCTGATCACAGCTAACGAATCTTCACCATCCAATTTCCCATTTCATTAAACGTCATTTAACGCTTCTTTAAGTAAACCCCGCTTTGCAGGGGTCTGAAGCGCTGCCCCAAGATCATTTCAATTCATAATAGCCTGGTATAATCAAGACGTTATAAGATTAATCTCCTGAGCACGAAAAGTTGGCATGGTTAATGCGGTAGTACAAGTCAAAACAAATTAACGACAAAGGAGAAAACAGATCATGAAAAAAATACTTAAGACATTTGTCCTGACGATATTTGTGGTGTTAGGGACGGCGACATTCGGGTTCGCTGAGTATGCAGTAGCAGGCGTGAGCGAATTCCCCTATTTTCAACTTGGATGTCTGATAATTGGCGGGATGATGATCATCTCTCTCAAACAAAAGTATCCGAGGTTCTATGCCGGTGAGCTGATGGGCGTGTTCGCAATTTACACAATTCTCGTCGCCCTATTCACGGCTCCGGTTTTCAATGCCATTAAGACCCTCGTAAGCTAAGAAGACCATCATACCGGTTTTCATGCCGGTATGGTGATCAACCCTGAAGGGAAAGGAGGTTAAGGCCATGACAGTGACTCACAAGACACACGCAGACCGCAAAATGTACAGAGCGATCTTTGTGCTGAGTTCGTGGGGGTTTGTGATTGTGATTGCCTCTTTCCTATTCCTCTATGCAGGACACATGCTGGATGAGCTTCTCGGTACTTCTCCCAACTTTATGTTCGGGTTATTTTTCCTGGCCATATTTGCCTGTATCGGCAGATTATATCAGGATGCCTGGCTGAGGAGAAAGGATGTCTGAGGTCATCCTCCGCACGCGGAAAACGTAAAGGACGTTTTCACGATCTGTCATCCTCGCTAAAGCCCCTCACAGAACAGTTCATAAATATCATTTTCTCCAGGTAATAATAACTACCAATACAGCAAACCTGAAGATCTGCACTACGGCGAAAGACTGGATTCCCGCCTGCGCGGGCGGGAATGACGCACTCTTATTATTAGTCTCCGTACATAACCTTAAGCGGTTCGATGTATTCGCGGTCTTCCTTATCCATGACGTCAACGATGTGCTTGTGCATCCGCCGTTTCATTTCACCAAAGACGCCGCGTTTCTTATTGAAGGTGCGGGCAAAAGCCATGGCCTCCGCCATCAGGGCCTCTTCGTTGGGGCAGGCTTTCATTATCACGTGGTGCGCTTCCATTTCGAGGGCGCCATAGCGCTTTCCCGTGTACATCATCTCTTCGAATTTATATTCGGGAACGGCCTTCCGGCAAAATGCCGTCATGCCCGGTATGAAGGGAATGCCCACGTCGACCTCGGAAAAGAAAAAGAATCCCTTATCGGCCCTCATGAAGCGGAAATCGCAGGCCAGGGACAGAATAGCCCCGCCTGCTACGGCATGTCCGTTGATGGCGCAGATTACGGGCACAGGAAAGAGGAGTATCCTTTTGAAAATATCGTTCAGACCATACAGGAAACCGCGGATCGCCTGAAGGTCCTGTTCGGCCATACGTCCCTGCATCCAGATGAGGTCTATTCCCTGGGACCAGCTTTTCACATCAGTGGAAACAATCACGACCGCATTTACAGCCTTATCTTTTTCGATTTCATCGAAGACCTGGAGAAATTCCTTGATGAAGACGGGGTTAAACCTGTTTTCTCCGTTTACCATTTTAACGACAGCAACGGTATCATCCCTTTTCCACTCTACGACGGCCATACCGGCACCTCCACAGATTCTCTAATAAATTTTATGCCAGGTCATATAGTTTTTTTGTCATTTCGACCGGAGGGAGAAATCTTTAAGATTCCTCACATGCGTTCGGAATGACAAAGCTAATACTTAAATGGTGACACTGCGTCAGTTCATCTTTACCGCAAGTTGCTGCTGAATCGTTTTCGCTTCGGCAACGAACCGCTCAAAGAGCTCCGCTATCGTGGGCTCATCGTGAATGAGCCCCGTTACCTGACCAGCGGGAAGCACCCCTTCCTTTGTATCGCCCTCTTCTGTGGCGACACGAATTGCCTTAAAGGCGTTGGCCATGAAGGCCATCTGTTTGGCGTTTTTCCATCCTGAAGCCATGACACCGAGACAGAGCTTCCAGTACGGGGCATGGATCTGCCGTGCAATCTCGCGGGAATTCAAGAAGGCCGCCGGAAGATCAAGCCCCCGCGCGATGGCCCGATTGGCCGCATCGGTCTTCAGTACCCGGCAGAGGAGACCGTCAAAACGATTGGAGAAGAGGGTATCCGTGGCCTCCTTCTCGATGGAGAGTTTTTTGTAGAATTCATGAAGCGGACTTTCTTTCGTCGTCATGAGTCGGGTCCCCATGGCAACCCCATCCGCGCCCAATGCCAGAGCTGCCGCGAGACCGCGGCCGTCACCGATGCCGCCGGCAGCGATCACGGGAATCTTTAAGGCATCGACGAGCGTGGGGATCAAAATGAATGTGGTCAGGGCTTCTCCATGAGCTGCCGCTTCATGACCGGTCGCAATGACGGCATCACAGCCATAGTCCTGCGCCCTCTTTGCATGATAGACACTGACGACGGTGGCAACGACTTTAGCTCCGTACTCGTGGGCCTGCTTGACAAGCCAGTCGCCCTTGCCCAGGGAGAAGTTGATGACGGGCACCTTTTCCTCCAATAAGACCTTTGCACTGTCCACGGCTCCGGGGAACAGGAGCGCAAGATTGGCGCCAAAGGGTTTGTCGGTCAATGCCCTGATTTCATGGACGGCCTTCCTTGTCTCGTCGGCGCTGAGGGGGCCTGTGGCCAGGATTCCCAGACCTCCTGCGTTGGAAACGGCTGCCACCATTTTCGGCACACTGATCCAGCTCATGCCGGAGAGGAGTATGGGGTATTTTATTCCAAAAAGTTCGGTTATACGCGTTTTCATAGAAGCACCCCGTTTTTTTAACGCCGTAATCTACCGTTTCCTTTGAGTTGTGTCAAATGTTGACTGCAGGAAATTCGATTGTCATTTCGATGGAGCGCAGTGACTGAGAAATCTTAATGTAGTGCAGGACTTCAGGAGCTGTTGCCCAAAGCCTGCTTTAAAATTCGGGCAAGAGGTCTATGAGCCGGGGAGCTAAAAAATAATCCATTTCCCGGAATGCATTAAATCGAAGCTTTATGCCCTTAAATAATACCCTCTCCTCAATGGA
>PLMX01000189.1 GCA_003142635.1 Syntrophaceae bacterium
GGCTGTTTGCAGATTTCAGGAAGGAGTGCTTGCTGAAAATACCTATGAGTCAAGGTTCTTTTGATATGGAATTGTTGTTGGGATTTCCATTCGGCAGAGTTGGAGCGACGACAGAACATCAGCAAATGTATGTTCCCACAAAGATAAAATATTTGACGACGCTTCCTTATCATAGTATAGGCTCCCAACTTCTCATTTAAAAGGATAGGTGTCATGAAAAAAATCACGTGCTTCTGATGTTTCTCTTTACAGGTGTATTCTTGTTTCCGGCTTGTATTTTTGCCAATGAAGCCGCCGCCAATGGTTTGCAACAGGTTCAGCAGTACAATTTCTCGATCCATATCCTTGCCATGCTTCTGGTAGGTTTTGGTTTCCTCATGGTGTTTGTAAAAAAATATGGATACAGCGCGACGACAGGAACCTACCTTGTCGTGGCTGTCGGATTGCCGCTTTATATACTTCTTCGCTCCACCGGTAAGTTATCTTCAGAGGCTTTCCCGGCAGACAGCATCAAGGCGCTTATTTTTGCGGAATTTGCTGCTGCTGCCCTTATTGCAATGGGCGCAGTGCTTGGTAGGCTTAAACTTCATCAATACGCGCTGCTCGCCCTTATTATTGTTCCCGCTTAGATGATCAACGAATGGCCCGTGCTTGATGGCGGCCTCGGCATAACCAAAGGATTTCAGGATTCGGCGGGCTCGATAATCATTCACGCATTCGGCGCCTATTTCGGACTTGGCCTTGCAATGGCGTTCACGAAAAGGGAGCATCTGAATGTCGCAATTGAAAGCGATGATACGTCTGACCGTTTTTCAATGCTAGGGTCTATGGTCCTGTGGCTCTTTTGGCCGAGCTTCTGCAGTGCGGTAGTACCGACCGAGCAGTTCCAGCAGACGGTTGTTAACACCGTTATGTCGCTTTGCGGTGCGACGATCATGACATATATTCTGAGTTCAGCACTTAGGAAAGGCAAGCCTGCAATAGCCGATATGGCTAACGCGGCTTTGGCCGGCGGTGTGGCGATAGGGGCGTCGTGCAACCTCGTGACTGCGCCGGTTGCCTTCGGGATAGGACTTATCTCCGGTGCATTGTGCGTTATCGGCTATGTTGCGATACAGCCTAGACTTCAGGCCATGCTTAAGATCGTTGATACCTGCGGCGTGCACAACCTGCATGGTATGCCAGGTTTGCTCGGCGGTCTTGTCGCGATATTGGTTGTCCCCAGCATCATGACAGCACAGCTAACCGGCATTGTGGTGACGGTAGTATTCGCCTACGCCTGCGGTGCTGTAGGCGGATATATCATCAGTGCTTTTGGCTCGAAAGTCATGGTCTATGAGGATAGAGACGAGTTCGCGTCCACCGAGTAAGGTACGCAAACATGATTTCCGATTGAAATGGCGCACATGTCGGCTGATTCAGAAAAACAAGGAAGATAACCGGGTTTCACCTGAACGGAAAATAATCCGTCAAGCATTTCCACCTTCCACCTGGTAATCAGCGAACCCTTCTTCAGAAAAAAAGGGGTGTCGCCGAAAACGTCTCCACCTACAAATCTTTGCCTCACCCCTTAGCTGCTCTTTAACCATTATTTATTGAAATGTTGTTTTTCTCTTTCCGCACAGGAATACAACGTTTCTTGTGGCAATTATTAAGGCTGATCGGGATAAGAGTCAGATACTTTGACTTTCATCAACTTGTACCGACTGTTCAGCTGTTTGAGGGAAAAGCATCAAAATGTGACCGATTCTTAGGTGTAATTTGCGTCGCCAAGGGTGGTCTCGCCCTGAGTACTGTACCGGACCCTCGCAGCGTTGCCGTTGTAGCCGTTGCAGTCTGAACTTCGTCATAGATGAAATCGAAATCGATCCTGCTCCCATTCTTCGCAGGATATTGTTTTCGGGGATGCGTTCTTCGAGATTAACGGAAGGATAAAACAGCTTTGGCTGATTCCCTGATCGGGTAACGCATCATGGCAGTATCACCTGGAGTTGGGAGATACCAACCTTATAAAAGGTCCACTTATTGGGATCATTGGTCGTCGCAATCCCTTCGTATGTCAGGTCAGTTCTCATATGCTATCCTCCTGCGATGTCTAGCCGTGCAACGGGGATAAACACAGTCCACAAACCTCATGACCGGTGGCTGCCACTTTGCTTCCTGCTGCGTGAGACTCCCCAGACCGACTGTGTCCTTCAAGTACATTAATCCCTCCTGTTTTATATGGCCTCAGAACGCGGCAGATAGGCCAAGGTTAATGCCATACTGCTGCGCTGTGCTTGACGGTTCGGTAGCGGTGCCTATTACAGTCCCGTGATACACAAGGTCCGCAGGGTCGCTCTGGCCTATCTGGTCATAGGTAAACCAGGGCTTGAGGACTATCGACCATGTGTTTGTGAGCTTATATCGGATGGGCATTTCCACATAATATGATGCCCTGTTGCCGAGCTTCATGGCGGGATCGTTGAAACCCGGGTCTACCTCGGACAGCTCCGCCGTGGCCCTCCCGTAGAACATATAGCGGACTCCAGCGTTCGGCTCGACTGTAAGACGGTCATTCACATTTACTTCCACGAGAACGCCCACAGGTATATAGTGCCAGTAATACCTTTCCTGGTATGTGGCTACACCCTGAATAATCGCCTCCTGTCCGCGGTTCCACCGGCGGTAGCCGTATCCTACGTATGGTTTTACCGCGACGCTCTTGGACAGCGCAAAATTGTAGCCTACGTCTATCTCCCCACGGAAGAGGAACTGATGGTTGTTGTCACTGAAAACCAGGGGGTTTCCCATCTGGTCGCTTCCATCGTATGTGTCGTCTCCGTACGAGAACTCAGTGAAGATCTTCAGGTAGAAAGCATTGCGTATGTTGTACTCATAGCTCAGAAAAATCCCCGGTATCCACCCGCTCTCCGTGCTCTTCAATGGCGCAGGAAGGTCCTCCTTGTAGTCCTGATGCCAGTACATGAAACCGAAATCGAACCTCGAATACATATTGGTTGCATGGGGGTCGCGGTTCTTGACGGGTATGGCATAGGGGTCTTCGTTCACCGCCGGGCCCAGATCCCTGGCGTCGGCGAGGTACGGCCCTTTGATATCAGCCGCCCCTGACGTTCCGGTTATGGACAACATATTAACCGTCTCATAAT
>PLMX01000195.1 GCA_003142635.1 Syntrophaceae bacterium
ACCTCCTTGGTCTACTCGACCATAGCGATCAATATTCAAGATTTGAAGCTTAGAGGAAGTTATCTGCAATTAGAACAAGCCCTCGACTCAATTATCTGTCTCTTGCTATATTCCACGAGTGCAAAAATAATCTCAGGTGAATATCATCGCTATAACAGACGCGCCTCGCCTTCATTCTGTGAGTGTAAATGAGATGCTGCCGATGGAAACCCACGATGCCTCCTCCCAATAGTTCTTGTCACGCTCACGGATAAAATATTCTATGCGGTAGTTGCCGGGCTGCCTTAGGTCAAACGGGAAAGCGACGGTGCCCGGGTTATTGCAGTATGAATTTTGCCGGCCTTGAGGGTTCTTCCCGTCGGCATCGCCGTTTGGGCGATAAAGGATATAGCCGAAGAGGTAGAGCGGATTATTATTACTGTTGCGGTAGGTTGATACGCGGGGTCCTGTCAGCCATGCACCGAATACGTGCCGCTGATTCCAGGCACCCGATACTTCCTTTACGGAAAAAGTTTTTCTCGATTCACGCACCTTGATTTCCTTGTCGTAAGAATCCGGACCGGTTACCACTTCATCAGTATATGCCCACACCCCAGCCCTTCAAATCCCAGCGCTGATATTTGAACGGCCGAACAGGGAAGGGATCGCCTGATCTGACCGCCTGCACAAGCGGCGGCTGATTCGAGGCGCTCTTGCCATCGACGAAATTGAAGGAA
Organism: Syntrophaceae bacterium; assembly: GCA_003142635.1. Lineage (GTDB taxonomy): Bacteria > Desulfobacterota > Syntrophia > Syntrophales > UBA2185 > Fen-1135. Next base: position 717 of record PLMX01000195.1, read on the forward strand.
TATTCTTTCGCCGATACTTCGTTTCGTGAATCCTTTTCTTCAAGTGCAATTCTGATCTTCCATGTGCCAAAGGAAAGGTTTGATCGTGCTCGCGCTCCGCTCATAAAACAGGGCAGGCAGGCTGAATTCCTGCTCCGCATATCCCCGCTCATCAAAGCCATACCTGGTATTCCATACATCCGTCCCGTCCGGGCGGAGTACCTGGACCTTGAAATAGTAATCGAAGGTGCCAAACCGGCTCAGATTTCCCTGCCTCTGGACGCGCATCCAGAATTTGACATTTGTGGACTGGAGCGGTTGAGTGAATACCCACGTGCTTTGGTTCGTGCTTACTCCCACGTCGAGGACGCCGGGATAGGCGAGCGCCTCACTTGAAATTGCGAAGGCATAAAAAGCAATCAACAAGAACAAAACGATCTGCAATAATTTTAAATTTCCATTTTTCGCTATGCATTTTCCAGCCCCCTTCATTTAATTAAAAAAATATTCTTCGGGCGAACGGCAACAACGGGACATTTAGACCGTTAGCCGCTCTTAATTCCGCTCAGGGACGGTTCAATCTGTCAAGCACCTTGTAAAGGGCCTGTGTGCCGTCCGTCTCCAGCCCCTCTGCCATAGCGGCGGTGTAGAATTGATTTGCAAGCGCCAGGCCGGGAAGAGAGAGCTTCATCTTTCGCGCCTCCAAGAGCGCGATACCCATATCCTTCACAAAGTGACGGATGTAAAAGCCGGGGGCGAAGTCGCCCTTCACGATTCTACGCCCGAGCTGGTTGAGAGACCAGGATGAGGCCGCACCCTTGCCGATGATGTCGATGACGGCATCGAGGTCCAATCCGGCCTTGCGGGCATAGAGAAGGGACTCCACGACACCGACCATGGCGGCGGCGATAACGATCTGGTTGCACATCTTGGTATGCTGCCCCATGCCCGGCCCGCCCATGTATGCGATGTTTTTTCCCATCAGTTCAAATACCGGGAGCACCTGCTTGAAGGCTACTTCATCCCCGCCCGCCATGATCGCGAGCGTGCCTTCGCGTGCTCCGACATCCCCGCCGGAGACAGGGGCATCGAGAGACGAGACAGATTTGCCCTTCGCTTCTTCATAAATCCGGCGGGCTAGGGACGGCTCGGACGTAGTCATATCCACGATAACCGATCCCGGACTGCTTCGCTCCAGCACCCCTCCCTTTCCGAGGATCACCTGCTCCACATCAGGCGGTTCGCCGACCATGGTGAATGTTACATCGCTTGCNNCCCATGACGCCTGTGCCGATCCAGCCGATTTTCTTCATCGCTCGCTCCTTTGTTGTATTATATACCTATGTTTACTGATCGCCGCGTCCCCGCTTGCTCTCCAGGTTGTGAACATGTACGTGCTCCCCGGCTTTGATGTCTATGCGGGCGACGCCGATAGGCTCACCGTATTTAATGATGAGGCTGCCCCCCGGGATATCCCGTATGGCGAATTTGTGGCCGAAGGGGATGTTGTCGCAAATATGCACAACGATCTTGCCGCCCGCCGCCTCCACGACGATCTCTCCCAGGGCGTCGACGGGTTCCACGACCGTCGCCACATTATCGATTCCTTCCATCACAATCGCTTTTCTGGTCGTCATGATTTAACACCTTCAACAGTTTTCTTCAATTATGATTTGCCAAACCCTACCGTGACATATTTGCCCTTTTCTTTTTCACATCGATGGTCCGATGCGCTTGATGGCAAAATCATTGAAGCCGAGGGTCTCGGCCTTAACCAGCTTACCCGAGGCGACCTGCACGACTTCTGCAAAGATCCGTTTACCCACCTGTGCAATCGATTCGTGGCCGGTGATGATCGTGCCGGCGTTCATGTCCATATTGTCTTTCATCTTTTCAAAAATTGCCGTGTTCGTCGCCACCTTGATGGCCGGAGCAATCGGCGAGCCGCAGCAGGTGCCGCGCCCCGTCGTGAAGACAACGATGTGGCAGCCGCCGGCGACCATCCCCGTGAGCTGCTCGATATCCTGTCCCGGCGTATCCATCCAGACAAGCCCTTTTTTCGTGACGGGCATGGCATAGTCTATGACATCCTGGAGTGGTTTCGTGCCCGCCTTGTAGATACAGCCGAGGGATTTCTCCTCGATTGACGACAGGCCGCCTTCAATATTTCCCGGCGTGGGCTGTCCGCCCCGCATGTCCACTCCCATGGCCTTTGCCGAATCCTCACATTTCCTTATCACTTCATAACAGCGGGCCGCTACCTGCTCGCTCACGGCCCGGGCAGCGATGAGATGCTCGGCGCCGATGAGTTCCGTCGTCTCCGCGAGGATGACGCTCCCACCGGTGTCGATCAAGAGGTCGCAGGCGACACCCAGTGCTGGGTTGGCTGATATGCCGGAGCAGGCATCTGATCCCCCGCACTCAGTTCCGAGGATGAGCTCGGCAACGTCGCATGGCGTGCGTTCCATGGAAGAGGCGCCGCCAACCATTTCGCGTGCCGCGCTCGCCCCTGCCGCTATCGCCTTGAGAGACCCGCCCTCATCCTGGATGATCACGAGCTTGACCGGTTTATCCTGGCATGTCTCTTTTATTTCCTCAGCTATATCCTGGGCCCGCAGAGTTTCACAACCGAGACCGACTACCACGACGCCGTAAACGTTAGGATGTGTCCCGTGGGCCACGAGAACCCGTCTGGTTAACGCGGCATCTGCTCCCAACTGCGTACATCCATGCTGGTGCTCGACCCAGGTGGTGCCTGTTACAAGCTGGGATATTCCCCTGGCCACGCGGTTTGCACAAACTACGGATGGAATGATGATGACATGATTCCTGATCCCTACGGTTCCGCCGGAGCGGCGGTAGCCTATAAATTTCATCTTCTGTCTCTCTTATCTTGGGAAGCTGAAGCTATTATAATCAATTTGGAAAAAAATTCATCAGATAAAAAACAAATTGACGAAGTTTGCCGGTTGTCGTAAATGTAAAGGACATTTCTGCGTCAATCATTTTCCGTCAAAGCCCCGCAAAGGGTTCCATGTCTATGAAAGATAATCTCAATCAAAGGATAGCCGCGGACATCTTTCATGCCGTATTGAAGGCGATTGATCCCTATGGGCTCATCAAAGAGCGTATCGAAGAGATCCGCTCCATCTATCGTCAGGGAAACTACGGAAAACTTTACCTCATCAGTTTCGGCAAGGCGGCGTACCCGATGACGAAGGCCGTATCCGATTTCGCGGATGATCTTCTGACGAAAGGCATTATGATCACCAAGTATGGCCATGTACAGAAGGGAGGAGTTTCCCGTAAGATCGAGGTATTCGAGGCGGCCCATCCCGTTCCGGATATTCAGGGTGTCCTGGCGACGGAAAGGGTTATCGACCTTCTCGAAAAAGCGGAGGGCGCGACACTCGTCGTTTGTCTGATCTCCGGCGGCGGCTCTGCCTTGCTGGTTGCACCGCACAAGGAGATTTCCTTAGCCGAAAAGCAAGAGATCACGCAGTTGCTGCTAAAGGCCGGCGCCAATATCCAGGAACTGAATACCGTAAGGAAACATCTCTCGCGGATCAAGGGCGGGAGGCTCGCCGAAATCGCCTATCCGGCGGGAGTTCTTTCCTTGATTCTCTCGGATGTCATAGGCGACCCGCTGGATGTGATCGCCTCCGGTCCGACGTCGCCCGATCAGACGACCTTCTCGGATGCGCTGAAGGTCATCAAACGCTATGACCTGGAAGACAAGATTCCTGAAAAAGCCCGCCTCATCTTGCTCCGTGGCGCCGCAGGGGAAATCACGGAGACGCCGAAAGAAGGGAATCATGTTTTTACGCGGGTGCAAAACGTCATAGTGGGAAGCAACAAAAAAGCAATCGAAACGGCCAAAAGCGAAGCGGAAGGCAAGGGGTATAGGACAGCAGTCATCTCCGCGGACCTGCAGGGTGAAGCGAGAGAGGCCGCCGCCTGGCTTGCACAGAAGGCAATCGAAGCGCGCCGGGGATTGACCGCACGGTCTCAGGGAAAGATCTGTCTCATCTCCGGCGGGGAGACAACCGTGACTGTTCGGGGGAACGGCCTGGGAGGAAGAAATACGGAACTGGCCCTCGTCTTTGCAGAAAGAATTAAGGGCATGCAGGGGATAACCCTTCTATCTGCGGGAACGGACGGCACCGACGGCCCCACTGATGCTGCGGGAGCTATTGTCGACGGCAGTACCATTGGGAGAGCGGAAGCTGCCGGAATCAACTCAAGTGATTATTTGAAGAATAATGACTCATATAATTTCTTCAAGGCCGCAGGAGGCCTCTTTATCACAGGGCCCACGGGCACCAATGTGATGGACCTGCAAATCATCTTGCTCGACTGAATCTTTTATGTTAGAGAAACGAGGCTTGTGTTGCACAGGGCATATGTCCGCATGCCTAACCACTCAATATTATGCGCCTTGTCTTCAAGGTGCAACGATGCGGAAAATGTTTCGGCATCGTTGAAATCATGAACAATCATATTAAAGAAGGAGGTATCACGATGAAGGCGAAGAGTTGGATTACAATCTGTTTGTCCATGTCTCTGCTTCTGATGTTTTCGGCACCGGTGCTGGCGCAGGGCGTCATCAAGATCGGCGGCGTCTATCCCCTGAGCGGGAATATTGCCTCGACGGGGCTTGATTGTAAGAGAGGTGTTGATCTCGCCGTAGATATCATCAACGGCAAATACGGCAAAGACCTCGACCTGCCGATGGCGAAAACGGGCGGCCTTCCCAATCTCGGAGGAGCCAAGCTGGAGGTCGTCTACGCCGATACCAAAGGTGAGCCGAAAAACGGTATGTCTGAGACCGAAAGATTGATCACCCAGGAGAAGGTCGTCGCTATTATCGGCGCATATCAGAGCTCGGTTACCAAGACCGCGAGCCAGGCTACGGAAAGACTCAAAGTGCCTTACGTCTGCTCCGATTCTTCATCGCCCACGCTGACGGAAAGAAATTTCAAATACTTCTTCAGGGTCAGTCCGCATGACGCAATCTTTGCAAGGGACTGGTTCCAGTTCCTGAAAGACGTGGAGAAAAAAACGGGCAAGAAAATTGCGACCGTCGCCATCCTCTATGAAAATACGGAGTTCGGTTCCAACGTGGGCAAATATGCGAGGAAATACGCGGAGGAATTTGGCTATAAGGTCGTAGCCGACATCTCCTATGCAGCGAATGCCACCGATGTGACAAGCGAGGTGGGTAATCTGATTAAGAGCAAACCCGATGTATTGATGCACGCCTCCTACATCACTGATGCCATCCTCTTCACCAAGACGTTTAAGGAGATGGGCTTCGCCCCGAAAGGCATCCTGACCATGGCCGGTTACATCGAACCCGGTTATTTGCCGGCGGTGAAAGCGGACGGCAGTAATATCATCGTCCGTTCGACCTTTGCATTGGACCTTGGCAAGAAAAAACCCCTCGTGACAAAAGTGAGTCAGCTTTTCAAAAAGAAATACGGCATAGATATGAGCGAAAACGCAGCCCGCAGTTTTATGGCACCCTTTGTTCTGGCGGACGCCTTCAACAGGGCGAAATCCACCAACAGCGAGGCTGTCGTGAAAGCGCTCCTGGAGACGAACATCCCGGGCAGCCAGGTGATCTATCCCTGGAAGGGGATCAAGTTCGATCCGCAGTCGCACCAGAATATCTATGCCCAGGGTGGGTTGGTGCAGGTTCAGAACCAGCAGTATGTAACCGTCTGGCCCTTCGCATCGGCTGCTAAGGACGTCGTCTGGCCCTTCCCCGGATGGAAAGGCAGGAAATAATCAACGTTGTGATGAGACACAGACAGGCGGGTTTTCTTTCCAAGCCCGCCTGTCTGTGTGCTTGCAAGGATCGATATATGCCTGAGCAATTACTCCAACAGATCGTCAACGGTTTATTGATCGGTTTCATGTATTCCTTGATCGCCATCGGCCTAACCCTCATCTGGGGCGTCATGAATATCGTCAATTTCGCCCACGGTGAATTCCTGATGATAGGGATGTTTACCTCCTTCTGGCTGTTCACCATGTATGGGCTGGACCCCCTCTTTTCCATACCGATATGTTTTCTTCTCCTTTTTCTGATGGGGATGTTTATCTACCGCTTCATCGTGAGCAAAGTGATGAAAGGACCGATGCTCGCACAACTCGTTGTCACCTTTGGCATCGGCATCTTCCTTTCCAACCTCGCCGTTTACCTGTGGACGCCGGATTTCCGCCTCATTCCCCCGACTATCCTTCAGGGAACATGGGAGTTCGGGGAACTCAATTTGAGCATTCCCAAAACAGTCGCATCCATTGGAAGCATAATCACTTCGTTGTGCCTTTTCCTGTTTTTGAGAAAGTCGAAGACCGGCAAGGCCATTCTGGCGACGGAAATGGACCGGGAAGCGGCGCTGCTCATGGGCATAAATACGGAGCGCATCAATTCCCTGTCCTTCGGGATAGGGGCCGCGCTCGTGGGAGTGGCCGGTGCATTCTTATCCACTTACTATTATATCTATCCCCAGGTGGGCGGTCTTTTCGGACTCATCGCTTTTTCCATCGTTGCCCTCGGAGGTTTCGGAAGCATAGAAGGGGCGTTCATCGCGGGCATCCTGGTCGGACTGGCGCAGACGCTGGGCGGTTTTTTCTTCGACCCGGCATACAAGTACGCCATCGTCTTTATGATCTACTTGATCACGATCTGGATCAGGCCGCAGGGGCTCTTAGGTTGGTGATGTATGAAGAACCTATCCCCTAAGACAATAACAGTCGGCCTGGTAGTCCTCGCTCTGCTTCTCATCTTCCCGATGGTGGTGACGCAGATATTTCCGTTGCAGATCATGATACTGGTGTTCATGTATGCCATGCTGGGTGTGGCCTGGAACATCATGGGCGGTTACGCCGGCATGTTCTCCTTCGGTCAGGCGGCCTTCTTCGGGATCGGCGCTTATACATCTTCCTTCCTGCTGATGACGTTCCATGTGAATCCCTGGATCGGGCTCATCGCGGGAGGTGTGGTAGCAGCGCTCGTTGCCGCCGCCATCGGCTATCCCTGCTCCAATCTGCGCGGCCATTATTTCGCCATTGCGAGTATTGCGTTTGCCGAAATTGTACGGGTCCATTTCAATAACTGGACTCTGATGAACGCCGCAGAGGGAATATCCCTCCCGATGCTCGACGAATCATTCGTTAATTTCATGTTCCACACCTCGAAGGTGCCCTATTACTATATCATGCTGGCCTTTCTGATTCTTGCCCTGATCGTCTGCTATTTTGTAGCGACATCGAAAATGGGCTACTATTTTCGCGCCATCAAGGAGAGTCATGATGTGGCTGAAGTCTTAGGCGTGAACGTTGTCCGCTACCGTCTCGTCGCGATCATGATCAGCGCCTTCCTGAGCGCCATGGCCGGCACCTTTTATGCGCAGTACGTGCTTTACATCGATCCGGAGAGTGTCATGCTCCTCGCTATATCCGTGCAGATCGTGCTTTTGTCCATGCTCGGAGGCGCCGGTTCCGTTATGGGTCCCGTCATCGGGGCCGCCGTGCTTATTCCGATTGCCGAGGTTACCCGTGTATGGCTGGGTCACAGGGGGACGGGTGTGGACATGCTGATCTACGGTTTTTTGATAACAATCATTTCCGTCTACCAGCCTCAGGGCGTATGGGGGCTCCTTTCCAGAATAGGGAATAGAATAAAATGAATAAGGCAATCTGTTTGGATGTAAAGGGGATGACGAAATGGTTCGGCGGTCTGGCGGCGAATCAGGACATCGACTTCTTTATTGAAGAAGGTGAAATCGTCAGCATCATCGGACCGAACGGAGCAGGGAAATCCACCCTCTTCAACTGCATCACAGGCTTTTATAAGCCAAGCAGCGGCAAGGTTTCGTTCTTCGGCAGAGACATCTACCGTATGCGCGCCGATAAGATCTGCAAACTTGGCATCGCCCGGACCTTCCAGGTCGTCCAGGTCATCAGCGACATGACCGTCCTGGAAAACGTGGTTACCGGGGCGCTCCTCCGCTTCAGCACGATCGGACCGGCGACGGACAAGGCAATTGAGATATTGGCCTTCACCGGACTTATCGATAAGAAATCGTTCCTCGGTACGGAATTGACCATCGCCGATAAGAAGCGCCTTGAGGTTTCCATGGCGCTCGCGACGCAACCCAGGCTTCTGATGCTCGATGAATCGATGGCCGGGCTCACGCCGGTTGAACTGCGGCAGATCATCGATCTCATCAAAAAGATCCGCAGTCAGGGCATGACCCTCGTCATCGTGGAACACGTGATGGAAGCCGTTATGGAGATATCGGACCGCGTTATCGTCTTGAACACGGGGAAAAAGATCATGGAGGGAGCACCGAAAGAGGTGTGCTCCAGCCCGGAAGTCATCCAGGCATATTTAGGGGATAAGTATCGTGTTGTCTGTTAATAATATTTCCGTAGGCTACAAAGGCCTCCTGGCCGTGCAGGACGTCTCTCTTCAGATTGACAAGGGGGAAATCGTCAGCCTTGTAGGTTCCAACGGCGCAGGAAAATCCACCATCGTGAAGACCATTGCGGGTCTGATGCATCCTCAAAAAGGTGAGATCATTTTCGAAGACACGCCGATTCACAAGATGCCGCCTTACGATATCGTGAAGAAAAAGATTTCGATGATTCCCGAAGGACGGCGGCTCTTCGGCCGCCTCTCGGTTCTGGACAATCTCATTCTCGGGGCCTATGCCCTGGACTCGCAGGAAGAGACAGAGAGCATGATGGAGCGCGTCTTCAATATCTTTCCCATCTTGAGGGAAAGAAAAGGGCAGCGCTCAGACACCTTCAGCGGCGGGGAACAGCAGCAGTTGGCTATCGCCAGGGGTCTCATGTCCCATCCGTCGCTGCTGATGCTTGATGAGCCGTCGCTCGGGCTGGGACCGAAACTGGTTTCGGAAATCTTCAAGGTTGTACAGGATATCAATCGCAACGGCGTCACAGTTCTCTTGGTGGAGCAGAACGTTCATGAAGCCCTCCAGATATCCCACCGCGCCTATGTCCTGCAGACGGGCCGCGTCGTCCTCGAAGGAAAAGGCGAAGACCTCTTAAAATCCGATCTCGTCAGGCAGGCCTACCTGGGCATGTAGAAATAACCTGTTTGGGTGAAATGATCATGCGCGTCGTCATGAGGTATGGGAGAAAGGGGCTTACGCTAAATCTTCCCGATGGGGTGGACGCAACAGTAATTCGCAAGAAAGCCATGCCCGTCCTCCCTGATCCGGAAAGCGCCGTGGCGTCTGCCCTTCTCAATCCTGTGGGATGTAAATCGCTTTTCGAAGAGGCAAGGCAATGCCGGAGCGCCTGCATCCTGATCTGTGACATCACCCGTCCTGTGCCCAACGGAACCGTTTTGCCTACTCTCGTCACGGAACTGATACGCGCCGGCATCGAGCCGCAGGCTATTACGGTGCTTGTCGCCACAGGTCTGCACAGGCCGAACGAAGGTGAAGAGCTCCGCGAGGTTGTGGGCAGCGACTGGGTGCTTAAGACAGTTCCGGTTGTCAATCATTTTGCCCGCAATCCCGAAGACCATCTATCCCTCGGGACCCTGCCGGATGACATACCTGTAAAGCTCGACCACCGGTTCTTGCGCGCCGATTTACGCATCGTGGTGGGGCTGGTGGAGCCCCATTTCATGGCCGGCTATTCGGGCGGCAGGAAAATAATCGCGCCGGGTGTTGCTCATGAAGACACCATAAGGGTATTCCATTCCGCGCGAATCTTAGAGCATTGCCGGGCGGCCAACTGCATTCTGGAAGGCAATCCCATTCACAGTGCGCAGCTGGATATCTTGAAGCTCGTGGGAAAGGCCTTTGCCGTGAACACTGTCATCGATGAAGACCGCCAGATGTCCTTTGTCAATTTCGGCGATATCGAAGCAAGCCATCTCGATGCGGTGGCCTTTGTTCGCCCCTATGCGGAAATCCCCGTGCCGCGGAGGTTTAAGACCGTTGTCGCGAGCTCCGCGGGCCATCCCCTCGACGGCACCTATTACCAGACGGTGAAAGGGATGGTAGGAGTGATCGACATCCTGGAACCCGGTGGAAATCTGATCATCGTTTCCGAGTGCCGGGGAGGCCTGGGTTCTCCTGAATTTGCAGAGGCGCAAAGGAACTTGATTCGCCTGGGGCCTGAGAGTTTTCTCGAAGAGCTTCTGCAGAAACGCTCCGCCTCGATCGACGAGTGGCAGTCGGAGATGCTCGTCAAGGCGATGAAGAAGGCGAACATGTATCTTTACAGCGAAGGCCTCACGGAAGATCAGCACTTACTCACCGCAGTACACAACATCGCATCACCTGCTGAGGCAATTGCCGAGAGCGTCAGAACCCATGCCGATCCTCACATAGCCGTCGTCCCGGAAGGGCCGTACGTCATACCGCGCTACTCCGGATAATGCGATAGTCTAAAAGTCGCCCTTCAGCGTTTGCAATACTTTACCCGGTCATGCACTATTTCTTCCTGCCGCACCACCCTCTTAGGGCTTCGCATTAATTTCGGAGCCGATGATCTCCCAATCTTAGATGTAGCTATGGTAAATCGGCTTATACATCTGCGATTTGATATAGGCCAGGAGATCTGCCGGTCTCTTCTTATTTGCAATGCCCTCTTTGTAGGCGACTTCAGCCACTGCTGTCGCTATGGCGATGGAGACCTCTTGAATCCTGTTCAGCGCCGGATAGACGCGGCCTTCCGCGATGTCGCTTTCCCGCACCTGGCCGGCCAGGGTCTTCGCCGTCGTCAGGAACATCTGGTCGGTTACGTGCTTTGCTTCACAGGCGATGATGCCCAGACCCATTCCGGGGAAGATATAGACGTTGTTTCCCTGGCCCGGCCTGAAGGTCTGACCGCCGAGCGTGACTGGCGGGAACGGACTCCCGCTCGCGAAGACGGCGCGACCATTGGACCACGTGTAAGCCTCTTCCGCCGTGCATTCGGCTTTCGAAGTCGGGTTCGAGAGTGCGAAGATGATGGGGCGCTCATTGAGCTTTGCCATGGCTTCCACTGCTGGTTGCGTGAAGCCCTTAAACGAACCCGATACGCCGATAAGAGCGGTAGGCTTGAGCTCTTGGATCGCCGAAAGCAGGTCCGGGCAGGATCGGTAGTCATGCGCGTAAGGGAGTTTATGCTCGGCGAGCCCTCTGCGGCTCTTTACCACCAGACCCTTTGAATCTATGAACCAGCATCGCTTGCGGGCCTCCTCAATTGTCATGCCTTCTTCGATCAGCGCGGAAACAATGAGATCGCCGATACCGATGCCGGCCTCGCCTGCGCCGAGGAAGAGGAATTTCTGATCCTTCATCTGACCCTTGGTGATACGCAAGGCGGAATAAGCTCCGGCCAGCACCACGGAAGCGGTTCCCTGTATGTCATCATCGAAGATGCAGGTGCGGTCCTTGTATGCGTGAAGGAGACGGAAGGCATTGATGTTGCCGAAATCCTCAAGCTGGATCAGCGCTTTCGGGAACACTTTATGTACGGCTTTCACGAATTCCGCAAAGAAGCTATCGTACGCCTTGCCGCGAACGCGTTTTTGGAAAATTCCTGTGTAGAGCGGATCATGCAGCAATGTCTCGTTTTCCGTGCCGACATCCAGCAGCACCGGCAGTGTATACGACGGATGAATGCCGGCAGCGGCAGTGTAGAGAGAAAGCTTGCCGATCGGGATGCCTATACCGAACGCACCGAGGTCGCCGAGACCCAGGATACGCTCGCCGTCGGTCACAACGATGATGCGTATGTCCTTGTAAGGCCAGTTCTCCAGGATCTCTGCAATTTTGCCTTTGTCTTTTATCGACAGGTAAAGGCCCCGCGGACGGCGGAATAGATGGCCGTATTCCTGACAGGCCTGGCCCACGGTGGGCGTATAGATGATGGGCATCATTTGCTCGATGTTATTCATCACGACGTGGTAGAAAAGCGTCTCATTGCGATCCTGCAGGCCGATCAACTGTATATAACGTTCCAGGTCGTTGGGTTTTTTTCGGAAATTGTCCATAACGCGCCCGGCCTGTTCTTCCTGTGTTTGCACGTGCGGCGGCAGAAGACCGCGCAGTTTCAACGCATCGCGCTCCGCCTCTGTGAACGCGGTGCCCTTGTTCAGCATCGGATCGTGCAGCAAGGCTACGCCCTTGGAGAATTCCGTATAGTCGCCGCTGCAAATGATAAGATCATCGATCTTCTCAAAATACACAGTCTTGGGCACCATCTGTGCGGTTACGGGGTGGTACCATTTATAGTTCACCCAGCCGCTGCCTTCAGCCTTGGCCTTCCTGATGATTGTCTTAATGAAGCTCTTGCCGTCGTAGTCTTTGACGTCGCTGAAATCCTCACCCACAAATTTTTCATTGATGCCATGCGCGAGCATGGTCCCATTGAGACTCAATACATAGATGTACCGTTCGTCCTGTACAAATTGTCCCTCTGGGTTCGAATATTCGGCCAAAGCTATTCTCTTGCCGGAATCCTTATAGAAAGCTACGGCCTTCTCCACCCAGCTTTTGGCGTCTTCCGCTTTTCGTCTACTCATCCATTCTCCTTCCTTACGTATTGAAGCTCCCCGGAGCAAGCTGCGGAGAGCTTCAATGGCCTGATAGTGATTTTATGTTGGCAAGCCTTATACCAGAAAAAAACGAGTATGTAAATAGTTGGCGACCTTATTTTGTATAGATCATTTAATTATCTTGGAAAAATAAAGGAATGGGGAAAAATAAAAATATCAAGAGCCATCCCCGGAGTTGAACCTCAAAGCCGCCTTCAACTGCCTTTCGATCTCCTCCTTTGAGAGCAGGCCCACCATATTGTTTATAAGCCTTCCGTCCTTGAAAATCAGTATTGTTGGGACACCTTCTACTGCGTATCGTGAACACACTGCGGGATTATCTTCGACGTGGAGCCTCGCCACCTTCAGCCTGTCCTTGTAATCCGCGGCGATGCGCTCGATGATAGGATTAAGCATGCGGCAGTATGCGCACCACGGCGCCCACGCCACGAGAAGGACAGGGCCTGGAGAGGCGAGGACCTCGCGGGCGAAGTCGATGTCAGAGACATTGACGGCCATGCTTTTCCTTTCACTGACAAGAAGGGGGGCATGACAGCGTCCGCAGTGAAGACGATCCTCACGAGCACTGTATTTCGCGCCGCATTTTTTGCAAACAAGGACGGTATTTTCTGCAGCCATCACGCGGAACCATTCCTCCGAGGGGGTCTCATTTGACGGGCTTCCTCGTTATCTTGCGGTCGGCGGCATGTTTTATCTTGCCACCTTGACCGGCTGGGGGGAGAGTATCCGCAGAAGGTCGCCGGTCGTCATCTCCGCGAGCAGTCCTTTCCTTCCGGCATTGATGAGAATTTTCTGAAAACCGAGGAGCGTCTCTTCGATGTATATGGGCAGCTTCTTTCTTATGCCGAAGGGGGAAGTGCCTCCGACCATATATCCGGTGTGTTTTTGAGCTGTTCCCGGATCACAGGGATGGACGGACTTGACTCCCAGAAGCCTGGCCAATTCCTTCGTGGATACTTCCCTGTCTCCGTGCATGAGGATGATGAAGGGCTTCTTCCGATCATCCTCCATGACGAGGGTCTTGATTGTCATGTGCTCATCCACACCGAGTTTCCTTGCGGCCACTTCCGTACCGCCCCGTTCCTCATATTTATAAGGACGAAGAGTGAAGTCCGCCTTTTCATCATTGAGGACGCGAATGGCCGGCGTTGCCGGGAAATGGTCTTTTGTCGTCATGGCCTCATCGTGAAAAATAAACTGCCTTGCCGTTTATCGTTTCTTCAATTTTTCTTCGGTGCGTCTTTTTCTTCGCCGTCGATATCCGGAAGGGTCCTGTATGCTGCGCCGCACTCATTCCTGAAGAAGGCCCATTCTTCACATTCACTGCCGTCGGGGAAGATACAAACACCGTATTCGCCTCCGCCGGCGTTGGCTCTGATCTCCAGTGTATAACCGGATTGCACACAGTATACTGATGCCGGGTTCGCAATTTGAACCTCGCCGGAGCCGACGGCCTGCCGGAGGAAAGTTCCGGACAATAGCATTACTCCCGTTATTCCGATGAAGATGATTTGTTTCATTCGCTTCATGAGGTCAGTAAATATATAGAGACGAGGCCGAGAACTACGTCGGCGAGTTGTTTGGGCGTTGCCGCTTCACCGAGAAATAAATATGACAAGACGACGGTTACGAGGACATACAGCGTGCTTACAGGGATAACTATGCTTGCCGGCGCCTGCTTGAGAACGCTGTAGAAAATAACGACCAGAAAACCGCCCATCAAACCGCAGCACGCGGCCAGCCACACACCGGTCTTGTTTTGAAAGTCCAACCTGGGCAGGGCAACCGCCGCGACAGCCAGCCACGAGCTTGTGGCGACGATAAAAGACATGGTGAGGGGATTCAGGCGGTCTGAGGCGACCTTAATCAGGGTGCCCCAGACGCCGGCGAGCAAGATGTAAATAACAATTAATAGACGCCAATTAATGTTATCCATATATGTTTGGTGCCGAAGCCCGGATTTGAACCGGGATGGAGAACCCCCCACTAGTATAACGTTTCATAAAT
>PLMX01000179.1 GCA_003142635.1 Syntrophaceae bacterium
CAGGGCGCTTCCAGCACTTCATTCATGTGCATTTGTCTCGAATCATGAGATGGAGTTCGCAGTAGAGGAGATAACTTGTGTGCAGGATGATTGACTGTCAGCATGGATGGTTAGCCCATTCTGTACCTTGGTAAGTGTGCACCCATTTCCCACGCTTGAGTTTATGGCGGAAGTTGGTGGTATCATCCTCAATGATCTTATGCAGAAACCCGATGTGCCGGTTAATCGCTTCCATATACAGGTTGTGGTCAATTGCGAACCGCTCTCTGAAATGGCACTGCGCATAAATATAGGCGTTCAAATAGGATTCAGCAAGCCGCTTCTTCGTAAATTCATAAAAGTCTACTGTTTTTCGCACAATTTCGAATTCTGTATCGAAGCCATGAATGCCTGCTTCCTTAAATTCATAATATAAGAATATCAATTTCTCCAGATACGTTCTGTCTGACATCTGTCCCAAGAGATCGGCAGTACCCAGAATGCAGCCTGCAAGTTTCTCATCCGGCGATGAGAACTGTATGGTTTCAATATTCACCATCAGGCCGGTACACCGTATCATATTCGCGACTACAGTTATATCGTCCGGGGTAATCTTGTACTCCTCGCAGTTTTTTCTCAAGAATTGAACGCTTCGCTCTACATGAACGCTGGTATACTTGGCTCCCGTGCCGTCATAATCCCAGACTTCCTGAATATACCCCGTGTCATGCAGCAGTGTGGCGTTGAGCAAATTTATGACAAGGTGTACCGGGAAAGGCGATGTCTCTATATTGTGTCCGTCAACCAACCGGATGGCGGTAAGCATTGCATCCAAGGTATGTGACAGGTTGTGATACTGGGTATTACAGGCCCTGTATCCGGGTATTTTCCCCTCGTAGAGTTTTTTTACAAGGCGATAACTTCGACTAACTGCAGTGAAATATCTTGCAGCATAGTGGTACGAAAAAATCCTCTTCACTTCCGTCATGATTGTTTTGGGTGTGGAGTCATCAATGAGGTGGGACAATTGCATGGCGTCGTTACAGGTCATAATGAATAAGCACCTTCTAGTCTGGCTATATAAGCGATTTGGATGTGTATGTCAAAAGGAAAGGGGTGGGGCACGAAGCGTAATTACTGACTTTAGACAATATTGGATAGCATCTAAAAGGTTGTATGCCTGGAAAATTATTTGACTACTTGACTACAGGAAGCTGTCAATGAGTCGAGAGTCGCGATGGTTCACAAGGATTATAATGCCGAAGAACGTGACGCCCATTGTTTTCAAAGAATCCTTCTACGGGAGTTTCTTTATCAAGTCTGGGAATTCGCCGTCAATAATCCGCTTCCCGAATTCCAGGCAGCCTGTAACTGCCTCTTCCCGGGTTTCGTAAGTTGGAGATTCACGAAAAACCCTGCTCGACACGCGTGATCCGCTGTGCCTGTGTATTTCCACGAAGGTGCTCCATTGTCCGGTTTCTAATAATTCCGGGTCAGCCTCAATTACGAATCCTTTGTATTGTCCTTCTTCGGACATCTATCCATCCTGGTGATCAGCGCAGAACATGTCCGGAGATCACCATCCGCTGGGCTTCCGATGTTCCTTCATAGACTTCGGCGATCTTGGCGTCGCGCATCAGTCTCTCTACCTTCGTGCCTTCGATATAGCCATAACCGCCGTGTATCTGGACCGCTTTGATAGTATGCTTCATGGCGGCCTCCGTTGCGAAAAGCTTTGCCATGGACGCCTCCTTGCCAAAGGCCTGATTGTTGTCCTTCAGCCAGGCTGCATGATAGGCGAGGAGACGGGCGGCGGAAAGATCAGTCGCCATGTCTGCAATCATCCAGGCGATGGCCTGTTGACGGGCGATGGGTTTTTCGAACTGGACCCTCTCCTTGGAGTACTTGATCGACTCATCGAGGGCTGCATGGAGGACGCCGATGGCCTGGGCGGCAATCCCAATCCGGCCGTGATCAAATCCGTTCATGGCCATGGCAAGACCCGCGCCCTCCTGTCCGAGCAGGTTCTCCTTCGGAACACGGCATTCATTGAAAACCACCTCAGACGTCTGCGAGGCCCGTAGCCCCATCTTCTTGAAATGCTTTCCCTGCTTCAACCCGTTGGTTCCTTTGGGGACGATGAAGGCGCTCATGCCTTTTTTCCCCGCAGATTTATCCGTCCAGCAAAAGACAATGTATGTATCAGCAATAGGGCCGTTGGAAACGAAGGTTTTCGTCCCGTTGATGACGTAGTCATTCCCATCGCGAACAGCCGCGGTAGTAACTGCCATGACATCGGTGCCTGCTCCCGGCTCGGTCAATGTAAAGGCTCCGAGGTGTTGTCCCTGAGCCAGGGGAATCAGGTATTTTTTCTTCTGATCTTCGTTTCCGAAAAGGTTTAGTATCGTGCCTATTATGCCGGCGTGAAACGACAGGGTGAATCCCGTGGATGTGCAGGCTCGTGCAATCTCTTCCACGACAATTGCGTGTGTCATAAAATCACCGCCGGCGCCGCCATATTGTTCAGGGATGGGTATGCCCATCCAGCCTCCCTCAGCAAGCTTCGTGAATAGCTCCGCCGGATGACGGCCGTTCTGATCGATCTCAGCGGCTATCGGTTCTACATGCTTCGCGGCAAATTCTCGCGCATTGTTACGGATGAGTTCCTGTTCCTCGGTCAATTTAAATTCCATAATCCATTCCTCGTCTCAATTATTCAGGATCAACCATGCTCATTTATGGTTAACGCCGATGCCCATTTCAGAGTTATTACTGGATGCGGCGATCATATCCTTCAGGTTCACTTCCGGGTGATGGTATCGCTCGTAACGGGGGGTTCTCTTCCCATATTGGATCGCTTCTTCCGGGCACCATTGGATGCAGGCGAGGCACTGTTCACATTTATGCAGCCATACGGGTTTTCCCGCTCTCATATCTATATTTCCGCACGGGCAGACTTTACTGCAGATATTGCAGGAGTTGCATTTATCATCGACCCAAAAATTCTTATCCAACGTCGGCACATGTGGAAAGGAAAGTGAGTAAAACCAGGAGAGCAGAATATTCTGCCATAAAGGACCTTTTTCAACAGGACCTTTCCGTCTTCCGGCAACAATTGAAGATATCTTTTTTATCTTTTCTCTCGCTCCGTTTATCCTCTTTATGCGTTTGTCCTCCGGTCCAGGTCCGCCCCAGGGTATATAGTTTGACGGCATGACAATATCGAATCCGGAAGAAAGATACAATCCCCTGGATCTCATCAACCTGTCCAACTGCACGAGCGTGGCCGCCACCTGGCCGGCATTCACGGCAAGGGCAAAGTAGTATCTGGATGCATCAATGGCCAACGCGTTGACGAAGTTGATAACCGGCTGCGGCAAACCCCATATATGGACAGGGAAGACGATGCCGGCGGCATCGGCCTCTATTTTAACAGGATTGCGGGTGTCATGTGGGATGGGGAATATCTCGGCGTTGCCGAGTTCATCAGCCATGGCGCGTGCAGCCCAAAGGGAATTGCCCGTTCCGGTATAGAAGAAGAGATGGGTTTTCATTTGGCCTCTACTCGCTTATCAATATTTCATAATATGAGATATCGGGCACGTCGCGCCGGTTCATATTTATGTGGCGTGCTGAAGTCAGTTCATAGCGCCGGGTCTTTCTTATCAAGAATTACACCAGAAATCTACCACGGGAATTGAAGACAAATTGAGTCTTTCAGGAAGAATCGAATTTCGCGCAGAGACGGGGGTCACTTTGTGAGAGAAGAGAGACAAAGTGAAAGGTTCAAGGGCTGAGGCAAAATAAATCTGGATCCCGATCAAGCGGGGGATAACAGGAGAGGTAAGATTTCTCAGTCACTGCGTTCCTTCGAAATGACAGGGGAGGGAAGGGATTCTAAATGACAAGGGAAGGGATTGCATACTCAATATATCCAAATGCGCTACAGGCATAATTTGCCGGGTAGAAACCATATAGGGCAAGATTTGTTTTCCCGTAGCCCGGGATATAAAAATCACCTTCAAAAATAAGAATAGATACTACAGCAAATCAGCAGGTTATATGCGATGCCGGCGAGGCATATTATGGCATATGCCTTGCACACTGAGGAAGTCATGAAAGATGACGAGATTATCACGCATGCAGACGAAACAGAAAGAAGGGGAGAAAAGGCTTCCGCACCAACCCCTGGAGCTTCATGCAAATCTTATAAACCGCATAAAGAGGCCATAATTCTTGACATCGAGAAAGCGATTGGGCCAAGAAAATCGTATATGCCGGTAAAGAAACCTTTCTCGGATCACTTCGAAAAAAGAATCTTCGAGACCGATGACGAAATCACGCCGCCCCATTGGGCCGTTCCGTGGTCCGACATCATGATGGTCGTTTTTGTCATGTTCGCCGTTTTATTTATCTATTCACTTTCAAAACGCGATGTCGCCGATGCGTTCAGGATACCGAATACGGCGAAGGTGGAAGCTCCGACGCAAGAGGCAAGACAGGAAATGACTCCCGAACAACTCGATGAGATGAGCCGCCGCTTAAGACAGGATACAAGACCTGACCAGATATCGGTTGCTGTCGATAAAGAGCACTCGATAAAAGTCAGCGCCAGCGATTCCCTCTTCTTTGATCTGGGAAAGGCGGATATAAAACCGGAAGCCATGAAGTTCCTGAGAAAGTTTGCTGAAGTCGTGAAGAAAACAAAAACTAATATCCGCATCGAAGGCCATACGGACTCCTTCCCGATCCATTCGCCTGCCTTTCCGACGAACTGGGAGCTTTCGGCGATAAGGGCGGTGAACATTGCCAGATGTCTCATTGAAGAAAACGGCATCGAGCCGGAGAGATTTACGGTGGCCGGTCACTCCTTGTATAAACCTGCCGCCCCCAACACCACCCCTGAAAATAAGGCAATAAACAGAAGGGTCGAAATATTTATCAGCAAGGAATAATTAAAGCAGATAAGACAGGAGATAATTCTATGTTAAGACAAAATTTGCTGCTCGGTGGGATTTGCACCATGATATTTGTCGGCTGTTTTTTCTTCGGAGAAGGCGGGACAGTCGTATATTTCAATATTGTAAGTTTTCTGGTTGTTGCATCGGGGACAATCGGCGCCGCTTTCCTCAGCTTTCCCTATGAGAGAATAAAGAATGCATACAGGGTTGCTCTCAATTCATACAAGAAAGAAGTTATAAATTCACCGGATCATATCGTAAATATCCTTCTCGATATTTCCGTCAGATCAAGGTCCAATGGCATACTGTCTCTTGAGAAATTAGAAAAGACGACGCAGATAACATTCTTAAAAAATGGCCTTGGTTTGCTGGTTGACGGTTACAGGGAAGATGAGATACGAAGCATCCTGCACAATGAGATTTACTATTTCAAGATCAGGCGGCAGCATTCTGAAAGAGTATTCAGGACCATGGCTCTCCTTGCTCCGGGATTCGGCGTCGCCGGCAGTATCATCGGTCTTATCGGGATGCTTTATGGTGTGGGTGACACAGGGGTAATTCTGAGGACGATCCCGGTCGCACTGACCTCGACCCTCTACGGGATAGTTTTCAGCTATTATATTTTAGTCCCCATTGCGGAGAACATCTATTCAAAAACGCAGCAGGAGCTGTACTTGCAGAGTATTATTACGGACGGCATAATAGAAATCGGGCAGGAGCAAAATCTTTACAAGCTGGAAAAAAGGCTCTCATCTTTTCTTACGCCGTCTGCCAGGGCAGGCAAAGAGGAAAGTCTGCACGAACTCCGTAAAAGATACATGCTAATGAAAACGGAACAGAAGGAGAGGTGCACTGCCGCAGCATGAGCCCAAGGCGGCCGCGCATTATTCGGCGCGAGGCTAAGGCCGGCGTGAAGAGGCTTGTAATATTTCTCAGTCACTGCGTTCCTTCGAAATGACAAGGGAGGGGAGGCTTCGAAATGATGAGGATGTACAAGCACAAAGTCTTGTTATCTGCGCATAGTCGTTACTCCACCAGTTTCTTGAAATCCACGTCATTCCAGAGCGACTGAAAATTCTTATCAGTTTTTGCTCTCTGTCTAAGACCACCGTTGAACTTTATCGCCCTTCCCAGCGCCGCTATTGCTTTTCTCTTTTCACCGGTTAGTGCATAAAAGACGGCCACATTCCAGTGCATCCATGAGTTATTCGGCGCCAGCTCAATGCTTTTGTCCAAATCTCCCAGCGTCCGTCGGGTGTCGCCGAGGGCGTTGTACGCCCATAACCGGGTAGAATATACAAAAGAATTTTTTGGTTCCAACTGCGATGCCCTGTCCAATTCCGTAACGGCTTGTTTGAAGTTGCCAATGCCAACATATGCCCAGCCCCGGCCAATATAAGCCCATGCAATATTTGCGTCTAGGTTTATTGCCTTATGTTCTTCTACCAGCGCCTGCCGGTAATCTCCCAGGGAATTGTATGACATACCCCTGTTCACATATATCCACGGGTTTTTGGGGTCAATATCAGAGGCTCTGCCAAATTCTTTCAACGCCTGATAATAATCTCCGAGTGTGTTCAGCGCCCATCCCTTATTTATGTGGGCCCATGAACTTGTTGGGTCAATTTCTGCCGCATTATTAAACGCACTAAGTCCGCTTTCATAATTTTCCGCATTCATGAGGGCCACACCTTTGTCGATCCATTCTTTAGCCTTCAGTTCAGCGACTGCCTTCGAATACTCCGTTTGCTTTCTTTCCACATGTTGCCCTGAAGTCAGGTCATCCTGCAATTTTTTGATCCTCTTTAACGCTTCGTCGACCTTCCGGTTCGTCTCCTCCAATTCGCGGTTCTTCTGACTATTTTCTCTCAACCCCTCGAGGAATTTTGTCACTTCCTGAGGGGCTATGGACATCTTTGCCTTTAGATAGTAGGTTTTTCCGTCCCACTGTTCATTCAATATCTCGGCCTGAACTATACCGGCTGTCAGTGTTGTAATCTTGTCTTTAGTCAATTGGAAATCCTTGACCTCGGTCTCAGAAATCAGATAGGTGCCGACTTCTTCCAGGAGAAGCCTTTTCACCTGTTCGAGGGCAATCGTACGGCTTGACATCTTGCTGTCAAAATCACTCGCCTGATAGGTATATTCCTTGATGAAGGTTTTCGTTTCGGCGAGGGCGGGTGAAAAAGATGAAATTATGAGCAAGGCAATAATTAAGGGGATTGTTTTTTTCATCATCTACTCCTGTCAGCACAAAAACCCCGCTCTCTTTTGAGATACGGGGTGTTAGTAATCAATACATGACAACATCGCACAGGGTTTATGGTCCGGAAATATAACCGCTACTTTCACATACGAGTTTTTGACTAACACGATTTGCAAAAGAAATCTATTATAAATAGGGAAATCAGTTGTGAGAGTTTCAGGAAGGATTCAACGAAAAGAACCGTTTTAGATTATTCAAGACCAGTCATCCGGCCAATCACTATCTGCACCTGCAAGCCGCCAAGTATGGACATTGTCGAGTATGAGCATTACAGATCGTGATGTCTGCTCCTGTTCTTTCGCAGCGATCTTCCATCACGTAGGGTATTTAGAAGATAAGAATCAGAGTTTCCCTTATGGCGCTTTCATGTATATTCTTAAACAATATAGAGTAAATTTAGAGGAAGGAGTAAGGATTATGAAAAAGAGCTACAGCGTTATCCGTTTTATTGTCGTCCTCATGATGGTCGCCGCCTTTTTGGCCTGCGCATCGACACCGAAACAGTCAAGCACGGGGGAATATATCGATGATTCGGTCATCACGACCAAGGTAAAAACTCTGCTTGCAGAGGATAATTTTCTCAAGTCATTCAAGATCAGTGTCGAGACTTACAAGGGTACCGTCCAACTGAGCGGCACCGTGGCTTCTCAGAATGCCGTCGACCAGGCGGGCCAAATCGCACGCGGCGTGGAAGGGGTCAAATCCGTAAGGAATGATCTCATCGTGAAATAGGCAGCCGTTATCTTTACAAAGAGATGGTGTGCCACATTATATGGCTGCTGAGTGTCTTCGGACTCATAGGAAAGCTCTCAACGATTCGTATTGGGAACTGAAGAGTCTGAAATAAAATTTGAAAAGGGCATTCATGCGCGATCACGCATCCTGCAAAGAAAAATGCCGATGGATGCATGAACTGGATTAAGTGCCTGGGTTCCGGGAGAGGCTTGAAAAAATCGCAAGGATTGACGAAGGAGGTTGCCGTGAGGGACAAACGAAAAGCGTACGAAGAAAAGCTCGATGCGCAGTTGGATGAATGGAAGGCGCAGATCGCTCTGCTTAAGGCCAAGGCGGATAAGGGCAAGGCCGAGGCGAAAATCGAATACTACAAGACCATCGAGGCCTTGCAGCATAAGCAAAATGAGGCCGGGACAAAGCTGCATGAGTTGAAGACCGCGGGTGATGAGGCATGGGAAGACCTGAAGACAGGCGCAGAAAAGGCCTGGGCTGAAGTCAAGACTGCCTTCCACGAGGCGAGCTCAAAGTTCAAATAAGACCAGGCTGCTGACCTAATCAGCCCGGCAGGATATTCCTTTAGTCTAATCAGCGTGCACGCGGTCCGATAGAACTGATTAAACTTCAGTCAACGACTGGAACGAAAATTCTACACCTCCGGTAAATAGAAATACCAGTGATTATTAACAAGGGAATGAGGCAAGGAATTTATGCAAACCGATGATAATCAACATCGCTCTATTTTACAGAGGATTGCCCGCAGGGCGATGCTTGATCGGGGACTGCTCCCTGACTTTTCAAATGAAGTACTGGCTGAACTTAGCGGAATTCGGGCTCCTGCAGCAAAGATCGAGGGGCAGGTTCACGACCTTAGGGACCTTCTGTGGGCCTCTATTGACAATGATGACTCGCGTGACCTGGATCAGCTTACCGTTGCCGAGGCAATGCCCGGAGACAAGGTAAAGATACTTGTTGCCGTGGCTGATGTGGACTCGCTTGTTGATAAAGGGTCGGCAGTTGATGAACACGCCCGCCATAATACCTCCTCTGTTTATACCGCCGGCGGGATATTCCCGATGCTTCCCGAAAAGCTTTCTACGGACCTCACATCGCTGAATTTCAACGAGGATAGACTGGCAATTGTTATCGAAATGATGATCAGTGCGGACGGGTCATTAGAGAGCTCTGATATCTACAGGGCGCGTGTCCGTAATCATGCGAAGCTCGCTTATAACAGTGTGGCTGCATGGCTTGAAGGCAATGGAAGTCTGCCTGAGGCTATCGCCGCTGTAGAAGGACTTAAGGAGAATCTGCGCCTGCAGGACCAGGCAGCGCAAAGCATGAAGAACCTCCGGCATATGCACGGAGCTCTCAGTCTTGAAACCGTTGAGGCGAGGCCGGTATTTGACGGCGATAAAATCCGTGGTCTCGAAGTCGAAAAAAAGAACAGGGCAAAAGACATCATCGAGGATTTTATGATAGCGGCAAACGGCGTGAACGCCAGGTATCTCTCGTCAAGAAAATTCCCTTCGATCCGCCGCATAGTCCGCACTCCGAAGCGATGGGAACGGATTGTCGAGCTTGCTGATGAACGTGGGTACAAGCTCCCTGATGCGCCGGATTCAAAAGCCTTGGAGGAGTTCCTGAACAAGGAGAAAGCAGCCGACCCGGTGAAGTTCCCTGACCTCTCCCTCGCCGTGATCAAATTGATGGGGGCCGGTGAATACGTCGCGGAACTTCCGGGAGATACTGCCCCGGGACACTTTGGTCTCGCGGTCAGAGACTATACCCATTCCACAGCCCCTAATCGCCGGTACACCGATCTCATCACAGAACGCCTGTTGAAGGCCGCGATAGGAGAAAGTTCTTTGCGATATAGTAATGATGAGCTTGAGGCCCTTGCGAAACATTGTACGGAAGAAGAAGACGCTGTGAACAAAGTGGAACGGCAGGTTGGCAAGTCCGCTGCTGCTCTTCTTCTTGAATCGAGAATAGGAGAGCGGTTTGACGCTATTGTCACCGGCGCAGCCTCTAAAGGCACATGGGCCCGGCTTCTCACGATGCCTGTTGAAGGCAGGCTTGTCCATGGGTTCGAAGGTATCGACGTTGGAAACAGGATTCGCGTGCAGTTGATATCTGTAGACGTTGAGCGTGGGTACATCGATTTCAGGAAAGTCGGTTCATAAAAACATTAATAAAAAAGAAATAGTGGAAAGCCTGGATGATGAGAACTTGAGGTGGGCATGCAGTCACCCGGATCGCAGGGCTCGCTGTATAGATTCCAACACCTTGAAAGAATATCACGGGCGCCCGTCGATGCGTATCGACGCTTCTTGACAATCCTAAAAAAACATATAAAATCAACGGAACTGCGCCGCTCACCCCTCGACATGAAAGGAGAGGAGGGGCAGGGAGTGAAAAATTTTACAAGTCAGGAAGAAGAATTCATTGAAAGCTCTGGTCACCGGAGGCACGGGATTTATCGGAAGCCATTTGACAGAAGCTCTTATTCGAAAAGGAGCGCAAGTCCGCTGTCTCCTTCGAAGTACCAGCGCTGTGAAGTGGCTGAAAGGTCTTCCCATCGAATTCGTTTATGGCGATTGTAATGATAAGGCCTCTTTAGAAAAGGCAGCAAGGGGTGTCGATTGGGTGTTCCATTTAGCAGGTGTGACCAAGGCGATCAAAGAGGAAACCTATTTTGAAGTAAATGGCTTGGGGACGGAAAATCTGATCCACGTTTGTCTTAAAAATAATCCTCGTCTTCAAAAATTCATCTATATTTCGAGCCAAGCAGCGGCAGGGCCAAGTCAAAATGGGCGCAGCAAAAGGGAGTCCGATTCCTGTGAACCGGTTTCCTTTTACGGCCGGAGCAAACGCGCGGGGGAAGAATCGGTTCTTATTCATGCTCATGAACTTCCCGTTCTCATCATTCGGCCTTCTGCCGTCTACGGGCCACGGGATAAAGATATCTTTGCCTTTTTCAAATGCCTCTCCAGAAGGATCAAACCCTGTCCGATAGGTCGGGAACAACATATTAGCCTATGTTATGTGCAGGACATTGTCCAAGGCATTCTATTGGCTGCTGAGACTCAGACAAATAGCGGAGAAATTTTTTTCCTCTCTGACGGCAATGACTACCGGATGGGAGAGATCGGTGATATCGTTGCACAGGCAATGGGAATAACTGCTTTTCGTGTTCGTGTTCCCAAACAAATGATATTGGGCATCGCCTGTTTTTCGGAATATCTCTCTAAATTGTTTAGGAGGCCTTTCCTCCTTAACAAAGATAAAGCAGAAGAAATGATCAATAAAGATTGGGTTTGCGATATCTCTAAAGCTAAAACCATCTTAGGCTTTGAACCAAGAGTGCCACTATCGGAGGGAGCCAGATTAGCATTTGAATGGTACAAAAAAGAAAAATGGTTATGACATAAGAAGGAGTTGACTCAATGGATCTTTTTGAAAAGTGCGCAGAAGCTGCGGAGTATGAATCCGGCTTGAAGCAACGTGGACACTATTTCTTTTTTCAGAAGCTCGAATCCCCGCAGGATTCTGAATCGGTTGTCAACGGGAAGAGAGTCATCATGGTCGGCTCGAACAATTACCTTGGACTCACCAACCACCCCCGGGTGAGGGAAGCAGCGATTAAAGCCATTGAAAAATATGGTACCAGCTGTGCCGGTTCACGGTTTCTAAACGGGAATCTCGATATCCACGAAGAACTGGAAAAAAAGTTGGCGAGGTTCTTGCGGAAGGAAGCCGCCCTGGTCTTCGCGACCGGCTACCAAACCAATCTGGGAGCGATCTCTGCTCTCGTGGGCCGGAACGATGTCGCTATTATCGATATGTACGATCATGCAAGCATCATAGACGGCTGTCGTCTCTCCTTCGGCGAGGTTAAGAAATACAGGCATAATGACATGGACGCTCTCGAAGCAATTCTCGAAGGAATCAAGGAAAAGAACAAATTGATCATCGTCGACGGCGTCTTCAGCATGGAAGGTGATATTGCCGATCTCCCTGCCATCGTGAAACTCGCCAAGGCCTACGGGGCGAAGATCATGCTGGATGACGCTCATGCAATCGGCGTTCTTGGAGATGGAGGGCGGGGAACGGCGGAGCATTTTGGCCTCGAAAACGATGTAGATCTTATCATGGGAACACACAGCAAATCCCTTGCCGCAAACGGCGGCTTTATCGCAGGGCCATCAGATGTGATAAGTTGGATCAAACACGTTGCTCGCCCGATGATATTCAGCGCCAGTCTTTCCCCCTCCATGGTGGCATCGGCGAGTACCGCGTTGGACATCATTGAAGAACAGCCCGAATTAAGAGCCCGGCTTTGGAGAAATACGCACAAGATGCTGAAAGGATATAAAACGCTCGGGTATAATACAGGAACGAGCGAAACTCCGATCATCCCCATCGTTATTAAAGACACCATGAAAACTTACGAGATGTGCAAGCTCCTCTTCGAAGACGGGGTTTTTGTCAATGCGGTCATTAGCCCTGCAGTCCCGCAGGGACGAGAACTCCTTAGGACAAGTTACATGGCGACCCATACGGAGGAACAGTTGGATAAAGTCTTAGCTGCCTTTGAAAAGGTGGGAAGACAGGTAGGAGTGATCTGACGGAAACCGAAGACAAGACGACGTACCGCCTGCATAAGAAGGCCGGCTGTGAACTTAAATGCAACGGACAGAATAACTATACTGTATAACGTCTTCCTGGTTATTTTCACTTTTATTTTCAGAGCAAAGATCGCAGCCTACGCTTACCATCTCGCATTTAACCTCTCAGTTATCCTTATAATCCTTTTACTAAGCTTTGGAAGGAGGAGCAGTTTGTCGGTCTGTAAGGTGAGCCTTTGGTATCCATTGGTCCTATACAGTCTTTTTTACTATCAGACCGGGTTGATCAACAGGGTTATCGTGCCGCAGTTCCTTGACGGCTTTTTTATGAATCTGGATGTCCGGATCTTCGGCGACTTTCCCGCCTTTTTCCTCCGTGGGAAACATGGAAACGCATTCCTCGATGAGTTCTTTCACTTTTTTTACTTTAGCTATTATCTGATAATTCCCCTGACCGGAATTTTGCTATTCCGCAGGGATGTAAAGCTCTTCGAGGGCTTCGTTTTCCAGCTTTCCTCGTTGTTCTACCTCTGTTATGTCATCTACATATTCCTGCCGGTTGAGGGACCGATAGCACTGCGACACGAATATTATCATCAAGGTGGACTTTTTCAGACAATGGTTGATTTTATTTACGCAGAGGGAGAAGATCCTGGCGCAGCCTTTCCCAGTTCCCATGTTGCAGTTATGTTTCTTGTAGCATGGTGGGGGAGCACGCATTTTGAAAGGATGAAAATCTTTTACTGGTTGGCCTGTCTGTTCCTATCAATTGCCACCGTCTACTGCATGTTTCATTATGCCGTCGATGTTATTGCCGGGCTGATGCTCGGGGTTCTCGCAGTACTTGCGTTTAATCGGGCACACATAAAGCACTATTACGGGGAAACCCGTCAAGGAACGTGCACGAAGTAGTGGATGACTGCAAAATGCCAGAGTGAAGTGCAAGAGCCCACCATCAGGGCGGCTACTTCGGCAATATCTTTTGGTGGCGCTTCTCCCCAGTCTGCATGTCTTTGCCATACACCTCGATATAGTGGACTTTGGGCCCCGTCACCCCATCGGAGGCATTGATGTACATCTTTTCTAAGATGGCCGGCCGGCCGTCGATGACCGCCTCGGCACGGACGACGTCCTTCTCCTTCTTCACGGTGATCTTCTGCTCGGGGGCGGCCACCAGGGTCATTCTATAGCCATTTACCGATTGGTCAGGCTTGATGGTAAAACCATAGGCCTTTTTATTCTCAATCCAGCTGAGTTTCTCCCGGCGACCGTCCTTGGCGAGCAATACCCAGTAGGCGATCACAGGCTCCTTGGGATCCAGTTTGCCGTCGGCGGTGAGCTGGGCGTCGTAATGCACGACGTTGGCATTCTTGCTCCGCTCGATGATGAACAGCGGCGAAGTTTTCATCTGGGCCACGGCCGGCGCGGCCAGCAGTGCGAGAACGGCGAACCACCAAATTGTCTTTTTCAGGGAACCTCCTTACCCGATATGGCTTTCACTGCAAGCCACAACATATGTGGCTGGTCTTCTTCTAATAATTCTATCAGTTCCAGGGTTAGACAACCAGTATTTTTTTTGAGGCCCTGTCCGGTATTTCTGCAGAAAGGGCGCTATCGTCTCCGGCGCAGATGGTTTCCACCCGTGAGCGCTGCGCAGACTGATGGTGCTGCACTTCATCTTTTAGCTTGAGATTTTGATCATTTCTGCTTATAGTGCTCTACAGTAAGTTTGATACTGGAGGAGAGAGCCGTGTCCAACACATTGGAGAGACTGCAGCAACTTTTCGTAGCCCGCTTTGATTACAATATTGAAAAACTAACGGTCACGACGACGCTCGAAAAATTAGGCCTTGATTCTCTCGATATGGTCGACTTTTTGTTTGATATCGAGAATGAATTCAATATTAAAATTCCTGACCGAGAGTTTAAGGTAACAACAATACAGGACATGGTAGATGCTCTTGACCGGTTCATCTCGGAACAGTATTCGGAACAAAGTGTAGGGTCTTCACGTAATAATTGACCTCAATATGTATAATTTATGAAACGGAGAGTTGCCGTCACAGGGCTGGGCATTATTTCCCCTTGCGGGAATAATATCGATGATTTCTCATTCAATATCATGGCCGGCAAGTCCGGTGTCAGAAGAATCTCTTCAGCCTATTCAAGCCTGCTTTCAGTGAAGATTGCCGCTGAAGTCGATTTTAATCCTCTCGATTATTTCATTAAGAAACAAGTGTCCACTATGGACCGTGTCAACCAATTCGCTTTAGCTGCCGCTTCTCAAGCATGGAAAGATTCAGAACTGTCTCTCGATGCGAAAGAGAAAGAGCGAGCGGGAGTATATATCGGTTGCTGTATGGGCGGGGAAAGTACCATAGAGGATTTATACGATCAACTATTTAAGCATAAC
>PLMX01000021.1 GCA_003142635.1 Syntrophaceae bacterium
GCAGACACGACGCTGCTCAGAATTAATAGGAACATAATATAAATAATGCTACAAAATATTTTTTTCAACATAAGGATCCTCTTTTATGATTGCTCCTGCTCGTTGCCGGCCGACGCACTCCGAAACCAACCATCATAGAGTCGGCATTTCTTGAACTTAAACTGCGCCATTGTCACCGACCCCTAACCTCACAGACAGCTTATGCATGTCATAATTATCAAGGGAATGACATCATTGATGCCTGGTTGAAACACAGCATATTCGTCAATATTGACGTTTTATTGCCTTAAGGAAGGACTAAATAAAAAATAAGCTTTACGATTTTTCAAAATCACAAAAACGGCAGTATCGCTAGCTACACCTACAAAGCATCACCCCTGATGTTTAATAAGAAGCGAAGATCTCCAAATGAAATGCTCACCAATATTGCGTTATTTCTCCTCTACGCATGAGGAATTTAGTGGATATTCTCTCGAATGTCCAAAAGGACATTCAACTTTACTTTGTCGATGAAATGCTTGAAATATTATAGATTGCCCCTGAGAAATAATATCAGATATGATCATAAATGCGTCGGCTGAGAGCATGAATAGTTCGGGGTTCCACGGTTGGGGGAACTTCGCCGGCAGTGGTAATGATAGAAACCCCATGTTCGAGCATATCAGAGATTGTACGGAGTATAACGTCATTTCCGCTTGCGAGGAGTTCTGGAGAGATGGCACGGCCCGTGAACCCTTTGAACGCAGGATTTTTCGGAAGAATTGCCCGGTCTGATTGGAAGACGATGGCTGTGGGGCTCAACGCTTCGGTCCCTGATGGAGCCGCTTCCTCATCCGGTGGCACCTGCCTGATCAACAACACAGCCAACTCATAGAAGGCAAGGAGATTGAAAATCGACCGGAGAACCTGGCAGTGACCGGCAGTGAACTCCGTTGCATTAATCATGTTCTCATCGATGAAAACCGCAGTAAAAATATTTGCCTCACCCAAATGACGTATGAGGGAAAATACGGTATCACGACACCGCTCGAACCATGCAGGTTCTGTTAGTGAAGCCGGCCGGACAATCGCCCGGCTCAAGTTTCCCGGTCCGGGTATATACGAGAAAAGCCCGACCCAAGGTTCGGTGATCCTGCTGAGTCCACGATAAGCCTCCAGCATGACATCGAAATCACTCTGAGCTTCAGTCCTTTTCAATGGATCCAGGCGGATGAGCCGTTCCGCGGGCAGATCGATGCAAATTGCGTTCAAGGTGAAGAGTTGCTGTGTCCGTCGGAGGGCCATGCACAGCCGTACCGGATTTTCGAAAATCTCCCGGGTAGACCGCTGTTCCAACCGGCCGAGGTAGCTGCCCCAGCAGGGTATGAAGAGCGGACCATGGGCGATCAAGTCTTGGAAGCGGACTTTTCCCATCGCAAGTGTTTCCTGTGAGAGTTTCTCAGAGACGAATGATTAGCCTGTTGGGTGAGGCATCAGGCCAGTTGCCATAAAAGCTCAGCATGTCCGCCGGCGGTTTGAGGGTGCTCCAGTCTTTCATAAACTTCTCAAAAGACATCCCCCGCGCCAGGCGGTCCTGGCGCTCCTCCTCCCGGAGCCGTGCTGTTTGTTTCTGATCGACAAGACCGGTTTTCCCGTCGATGGCAACCCGGTAAACATTCTTGGCGGACCAGAGGGACACACGGCTGGAGCGGACATCTGTAGCGACCAATTCGGGATCCCTTTCAAGCATGTCACCATAGCCACTGCCGCCGGAACCGATGGCGGTGATCAAGTCGCCCTTGGCCAACATGCGACTCGGCCTGGCAGTCCGCTCGAAGCTATATGTCCCCGTAATGCTGCATTTAGATGCCAGTTCCCTACTGTCCCGAGGGACTTCCGCTCCTGCATTCATCAGTTCCAGAGTATTGCTCCCTGCCACCTGTATGCCGGGCACGATATCCGGCGGATAGCCGCCGAAGAGACCCTGACCTACTGCGACACGGGTCGTGATGCCCATAGTGCTTACGGCTACGCGTGGTGTGTGGTAGAGTAGGAGCATAGTCTGGACTGCCGTACCACCCCGGAACTTACCGATCCCGCCGCTGTCGGGCATGATGTTCTGAAAGAGGTGGAGAAACATAGTCTCGTTTTCCACATCCTCCACATCCGGTCCACGGCCATAATGGGCGTAGGGGAAACCGTAACAATCTACACCGTCCATATCGGACCTGGCCCCGCCGCCTTCGGCGTTGAAGGGATAAGCCAGCAGGTCGGCTACCCTTGCCCCGTATTGGTTGATGCCGGCGTAGATGAAGGGTGCTGTATGATTGTTGCCCGCTCCGGCCGTCACCAGATCTCGTTGCTTGCTCGCATACATCATCTTGCTAAAGACGATTGGGGCCAGTACGATCACCTGGTAGCAGGCGTAGACCGATTGTGAGATGGCCGCCTCCGGACTGGCGTTGAGGAGCGACCCTGCAGGCACAATAAACTTCAGTGGGGCAAAAGTGCCGGAACTGATCGGTAGATCATGGAAAGCATATGCATACAGATAGATGGCCATATGCGCTGCGGTGATGTGTGCAAAAGCGTTGACGGGCCCTTCGTTTTCCGGGGAAG
Source organism: Syntrophaceae bacterium (assembly GCA_003142635.1). Lineage (GTDB taxonomy): Bacteria > Desulfobacterota > Syntrophia > Syntrophales > UBA2185 > Fen-1135. Next base: position 2,599 of record PLMX01000021.1, read on the forward strand.
TCCCGGTGAAGTCGAAGGTCAGCTCTTCACCCTTTTTAATGATGGTGAGCATTGTCCTGGTCAGCGATTCCACCCTCCCGAGAGTATCGGCGAACGAGACGGCTCGGTAGGTCCCGTCACACCAGCCGAAAATTCGTTTGCGGGCTCCTTCCTCGGAGTTGATGAGCATTTGGCGGAACAGGCCGGCGAGCAAGCGGGCGCCCACGATAGTCGCCAGTTCCTGCGTCCGAACCCTGATCCGGTCGGCGGCGGTTACCCGCGCCCGTACATCGATGACCTGCATCCGCGGAGCCCGGGAGATCATGTTCTCCATCATCTCCATCAGGTCCGCCCGCAGTTGGTAGTTCTCGCCGATCCTGATGGGTGAGAGCTTCATGCCCTCATCGTGACGGCTCTTTGCCGAAGCAGGCATGCCGCCGGGTTCGGTTGCCCCGGTCTCTGGCTGGTGGACCGCGGCACAAGACCAAGCGATCAACACGTCCTCAAAGAAGATAGGCATAATGGCGATCTGGTCCGGGTTATGAATGCCTCCGTAAAGCCCGTCGTTGCAGTAGAAAATATCGCCTTCGCGGATGCCCACGCTGGGCTCGTTAAGGAAGGCGTGGAGGATATACTTGATCGGCAACTGGGCAGTTACGGCGTGGAGATAAGTGCCGCACGAGGCGACAACCATATCCCCCGCGGCGGTATAAAGCCCCACCACCAGGTCGCCGGAATGGAGCATGGAGGAAACACCAGTCTTAACGAAGACCTCTGCCGCCTCATCAAGGATCATGCTCAGTTTCTCGGAGTAAACTTCATAATCACCGGGCTTCAGGGCCCGGAGACAATCGAGTTCCTCAACGGTCGGTTTATCCGGCTTGATCCAGTCGAGCAGTTGCTGTCGGCTGACGGGCATGACGGGATTCTCCTTCTACTCTTTCTTAATGATTCCGGCGCGGAACTCATTCATGGCATAGTTCCATCCCTGCGGGACGACAGTGGTCGTATCGGGGGCCTCGATAATCGCCGGGCCTGCGATGACATTGCCAGGTTCCAGTACACCTTCCTCATAGACTGGCGTTTGCCTGAAATCATCGATCTCGGGCCAATATACCGGCCGGGGTCTTTTTACCGCCGTTTCAGACGGTGTTTGCCCCTGAAGCCGGTACCGTGGCAGCTCCGGTTTCGGCCGGGGTACGATGGCGTGGAGGATGAAGTTGTGGATTTCCACACCGCCTGCCGGAAAAACAGAGATGGGGCTGTAGGCGCGGGAGTATGCGGAGACAAACTTTTCGTAAAGAGCCTTGGCATCGTCATCTGATTGCAGCGCGAGCCGGGGCGAGGCGGTCCGCTTGATGTTGAGCTGACCGCCGAACTTTATATCGAGTTCAAGCTCATAGAGGACCCGGTCGACAGGCAATCCCTCCCCGCGAATGTTCCGCTGGGCCAGTTCTTGAAGACGCTTGACCACCCCGTTGAATGACGGGTAATCCTTCAACCACTGTTTTCCGCCCGCTTTGAGGAGCTGAATGCGGTATGACTGTTCGTAGACATGCCTTATATCCATGGTCGAGGAGCCGAAGGCACAGAAAACAGGTGAGAAAGGAAAGGTAATGATTTGGGATAAGCGGGCTTCCGCTCCAAAACCGCAACAGTGTGTTGGTCCGGCACCTCCGCAAGCAAACAGGGTCAGTTGCCGCGTGTCGTAACCGCGTAGCGCAGTTTCCTTGAAGAGGGTTGAACCCATCCGGGCGTCGAGTACCTTCCTGATGAGAACGGCAGCTTCCTCGACCGATAGTCTAAGCGGTCCAGCAATTCGCTCCTGGATGACTGACCTAGCCCTCTTCAGGTTGATCGGTATCCGGCCGCCGTGGAAATAATCCGGATTGAGATAGCCGAGGACGAAATCGGCGTCAGTCACTGTTGCCTCCGAACCGCCTTGATCGTAGGCCGCAGGTCCCGGCATGGATCCTGCCGATTGCGGACCGACTTCGAGACGGCGGCCTGCCGATTCATCGATCCAGGCGATCGAGCCGCCGCCGGCGCCGATGGACTTGGTTTCCACCATGGCCATCCCAACCTGCCAGCGGTCGATGAGCGGTTGAGCCAACTGGCTGCCTGGGCGGCCCTGCTCGACCAGGCTGACGTCGAAGCTTGTCCCACCCATATCGGCGACGACGACTGTTTCAAAACCCATCTGCCCTGCCAGGAAGGATGCTCCCAGGCATCCAGCCACCGGTCCGCCATTGTAGGTCTGGACCGCCGAGGTTTTGAACGCAGTGGCCATGCCGCCGCTGTTATGCACCAAATAGAGCGAACGTCCGTACCCGTTGGTGCGGACCTCCTCGCTCATACCCAGGGTTTCCTCCCAAAGTGACTGATGCAGGTAGGCGTTGAGGACGGTCGTCATCGTCCTAGTATACTCAAACCGCTTGGGCAAAACCTCGCTCGATAGGAAGACCGGCATGCTTCCGAGGTAACAGTCCGGAAAGAGCTCCCGGATGATATCGCGGATGCGGCGCTCATGGCCGGGATTGAGATAGGACCACAGCAGGGCTACCACAATCCCTTGTGCGCCGCGATCCACCAGGCTGAGCACCTTTTGCTGCACGTTCTCCTCGTCGAGCGGGGCGACAATCGCACCATTTGAATCGATGCGTTCTTTAACCCCCTCGATCATGTCACGCGAGATAATCGGTTCGGGACGGACCGCCCGGGCGACATTGCGGCGTTCGCGGACCGGCAGGCCATCCGCCCACTGAGCCCCCTTGCCAACCAGGATGGTGTCCTCAAATCCCCGGGTCGTGAGCAAGCCGAGGCGGGGACCTTTCCGTTCCAGCAGCTTATTCATAGCAACAGTCGTAGAGTAGCGGATCATCTCTGTTTCCATAAGCAGGCTTTTTACATCTGTGCCGAGATCTTCGGCCGATTCCTGCAAGGCCCGCATAAATCCGATCGCAAGGTTGTAGCCGGTTGTCGGCGTCTTGACTGCTACCGTCTTGCCCTTCCATGAAATCAGGGCATCGGTGAAGGTCCCGCCGATGTCAACATCAATGTTCGCCGCCGTGTCACGCCTGACCATAGTTCACCCTCTTTTTCAGAGCATCAATATCAATCTCGATGTCGTGGGATGGCGGATGCCCCGGGGGCAGCACTTCCGTCTCTATTAGGGTAGCGCAACCGGGACAGTAGAATTCTACGAAAACGCAGACCGATTTATCGGGAGCGAAGCTATAGCGTTCCCCTTTTATCTGCGGATCATAGACCGTCGCCGGATCGCGGGGATAAACCAGGCATCCCTCCTTGTAGTTTTGCCGGGCAGATATGAGATCATAGCCGCAACTCCGACAGTGCCACCGATCCGTAGCCAGATCGATTTCCAGATATTCAGTAATAGTGACCCGCTTCATGCCGGCTCCCTTTCCATAATTCCATTACCCGCCGCATCGATGCGGTAGCGCCAGCTACGGGGCGTCAGGATCGTGGTGTATTCATGCTCGATGATGAGCGGCCCTTGCATAGATGTTCCCGCCGGAAGCGACTCTCCCCGATAGATAGGTGTGTTCTCGGCGACATCCGACCAGAAAACGGAACGTTCACCGGTGGGTGCAGTCCGCGTTTCAGTCTTGATCATCGACGGCAATGCTTCCGATAATGGCGTTTCTGCCGGGATGATCGCCTTGAGCCTGACCATGATCACCGCCCCATTCATCTCCGCAGCGCCGGGCAAGTCGACCGATTCCTGGTTTTGGGTGACATCTGTCTCGAACACAGTCGTTATCCCTTTGTCATCGGCCACCTCTATTTGGAGCCTGAAGTGAAGATGGTCCGTCCCCAAGTCTTCGCCAACGATGTCCTTTCTGGCTTGGTCAAGGAGTTCTCGGAACCATCCACCAAGTGCGAGCCTTCCGTTTGTGAGATGCACCTGATCGGCAAGGCAGTATTCATAGACATGTACGACATCCAGGAGGGAAGAACCGAAAGCGGAAAAGACCGACCCGACCGGAAAGGTATAAACTTGCCTGATGCCCAGAGATTCCGCGAGCATTGCCGTATAGAGGCCCCCTGCCCCGCCAAAGGCGAAAAGGGTCCAATCCGCCGGATTTTCACCTTTGAGCTGGCTTGTAATAGCCGCAGCCAGAGTGTCTTTGAGGCAATCAACAACACGGCGGGCCAAGTACGGCAGGGATTCGGACGGGGTACGGCGAAGCGTCTCCAGTGCCTGTTTTGCCCGCGCCGGGTGCAAGCGACGGCTGCCACCGAGGAAGTAATTCGCATCAAGAAATCCTGCCAGCAGGAAGGCATCGGTTATAGTAGGTTCCAGCCCGCCAAGATCAAAGCAGGCCGGTCCGGGGAGGGCCCCGGCAGAGTCCGGACCAACTGTTATACCCTCTCCATTCCTGCGTGCGATGGAACCGCCGCCGCCGCCCAAGCTCTCGATCCGACAGGCAGTAATACCCGCATCGAGACTGGCGATCCGTTGCTGCGTTGCAAGATGCACGATTCCATTTCTGATCAGGCTGATCTCCGTGCTGGTCCCGCCGATATCCAGGGCGATCACCCGCGGGAGTGATAACCGCCGGGCCATGCCGGCTGCACCATGCATGGCTGCCGCCGGTCCGGAGTTGACCGTGTCGAGCGCCCTTGTCTGGCTTACCCGAGCGATGCCGGCATTGCTATGGACAATAAAAAGAGTCCGCCGGAAGCCTTGCTGCCTGATAATTTCTTCCACCCGGTAGAGCGACCGGCCCAGCTCCCCATGCAGGTAAGCGTTAAGCATCCCCGCAGTTGTCCGCAGTGCGTCTTCCGGTCTTCGGGAAACCTGGTGCGAAAGAAGCACCGGCACGTACCCCAGGTAGTGAGGTGGATATTCAAGATCCAATATCTGCCGTACCCGCTTTTCGTTTGCCGGATTGAATGACGCCTGCCGCAAGGAAACCACGATCATCTGCACACCCTGTTTCAGCAAATGGCGGGTTTTACTGACTACTTCGGTCTCATTAGGTTCGCTGATTACGCGGCCATTAGCAGCCGTCTCTTCATCGATACCGACAACGCAGGATGGATCGATCAGGAAATCAAAGGGGCTGACACGTTCACGGGGAGTATTACAGTAAAGCGTTCGCTCATGGCCGGCGGTGACAATCAAACCAAGCCGCATACCTTTCCGCTGAATCAGCAGGTTGTTACACAGAGTGGTCGAGAAACGGATTATGTCTGTCTCGCGGAGCAGTTCCTGCAGTCCGGAAAGCGCTAGCTGCTTGGCCCCCAGTCTGATACACTCCAGAAAGCCCAGGGTCAGGTCGTGTGGTGTTGTATCCACCTTGACCGCTGCAGATCGCTGCCCGTCGCTGAAAAATCCGTCAGTGTATGTCCCGCCGGTATCAATATCGACTGTATAACTCACTGGACTGTGCCTTTGATTTTCTTTTGATAAGGAATCCCCACTACTATGGGAGCCCTGAAGATACTAAGTGTAAATAATAAGGCACTCATATGTCAAGAAAAAGGGTAAATTGAATTGATAATTATTGATCAAAACTTCCTTTTCATGGTGAGGTTATATGAAGAAGGATCTCGTGTGTCAATTGCATTT
>PLMX01000122.1 GCA_003142635.1 Syntrophaceae bacterium
CCAGTGAGTCAGGAGAGTAGGTGTGAGAGGCGCGTTGTAATAGCTGACGGCAATAGCTCCGCCATAGGGATGCACGGGGTTGGTGAAGCCGCTGCCCGCAAGAATACCTGACTGCCTCAGTTCAGCCCAGAGGTCACATTGTTCCGTACCTGTCGCCGTGCAGGCGAAATCGGCGGGTGTACTTGCGGCGCCAACGTCTATCAGGGCATTGCCATCGCCGTTTGTAACCACAGGATTTGAAAATCTTGCTGCAGCCTGCGGGTCGTCGCCGGGATAATACTGATACCTGTCAAAGTAGGTATAGATTGCAGCGGCGATCTCCCTCTGCAGGTTGTACGTTCTTTTAATCTTTGCGTTCGTGATGAGTTCCTGCCCCTTGATGACGCCGGCAAGAATCAAGCCGATGATTACCAGCACGATTGCCAACTCCACAAGGGTAAAACCTCTTTCACGGTTGATTGCGCAATTAAACATGTTCACCTCCTTTTTTTATCATCAAAATAGGCGGTTACACTCATATGGTCGCATTAAAAGTCTCTGAACAGTAATTGTCAAGTGTAAAAGAATTTTACTCTCTATTGCCATTTGGAAGCGTGACCTCAAATGTCGCGCCCGCCGCCTCAGGAAGAACCCGGACATCCCCTTTAATGGCGTTCGCAATGTTCTTCGCCTGAAAGAGGCCGATTCCCAGCCCCCCTTTCTTTGTGGAATAAAAGGGTTCAAATAGCCTGGCATTGCCGTCTATGGGGCTTCCCGTATCGGAAATTTCGATTCTTAAGCCCTCTTCTGTAGAAGCTATGTCGATACGGCAGGTGATATCCGGTTCGCTCAGGGTCTTGTCGTAGACATTTCTCAAGATATTGTCGAAAACGGAAATGACCTTGTACTCCTCGGCGACGATCGATCCCTCGCCTCTTACAGTGCAGTTGAGCCTGTAGTGCTTTGCCAGATTTTCCAGTGAGGCTCTTATATCTATAGTTGTCTTGTCGACCGTCTCGATATCAGCACCTTTTTCCATCTCGAGAAGGCTGATGATTGCCGCTCCCCGCCGGGATTGTGTGGGAAGGGTTTCCTTAAGATAATAGATGAAACGCTCCTGTCTTTCCGGAGTTTCTAAATGGCGCACATTATATGAGAGAAACTCTATGAACTGGGCGAGATTCTTGGCATCGTGGAGGATAAATGTCTGGAGCTTGGAAAATTTATAAAAGGCTTCGTGAATAACTTTAATCCTGAGGAGCACATCCATTTCGACGAGGAAGAAGAGAATTTCCAGGACTATCATATTCAGATAGTATTGCTCACCCCGTGAATGACGCGGCATGATTCCGATTCTTATCCGGTAATCGACTCTCTGTACTTCTTTTTCAAGATACTCTCCGCGAAGGCCTTTTTCGTTTTTAAGGGCCGTGTTCAGGTAGAGGACATCATAATACAGATCATCTATATTTATTTTTCCTAGGACCTGTATAACCGCCGGCAGGAAGCGCTGAATATCGCATTCGAGCACGGTATTGAGGTCGAAGAGTTCCAGTACGGAGCGGATGGCCTTGCGCGTGAGGTATCTGATGTAAAAGAGAACTCCGATGATAACAAGACCGGCAAAAATAAAGAAAGGATAGATGGATTCAATCGTCATGGGTTCTCCTGACGCCGAACTTCTTCAGGAAATAATAGAGACTCTCTCTTTTTACACCGAGTATCTTTGCCGACTGGTAAACGTTGAAATTCGTATCCCTCAATATCCTGAGAATAATATTCTTGTCTGCCTCGTCTCGCAGTGTCTGCAGACCCTTACCCATCTCAACATCCAGTGAGATTTTCTTGATCCCCTGCTTCTCGAGCTGTTCTTCCGTTTCTTTGAACAGCAGAGCCCGTTCAATGGAATAGAGAATTTTTTCCGTGCTTGCCGGTTTCAGAATGTAGTCGAATGCCCCTGCCTTGATTGCTTCCAGGGCTACCCCTTCCGTCTTCTGGCCTGTGAGGATCAGAACCTTGCAAGAGTATCTGTCCAGCACATGATCGAGCACCCTTAGCCCCTCATCGTGCGTGCCTTCATAGGGAGGCAATCCAAGGTCGAGGATGACAATATCAATTTTATTGGTCTTAAGGGCGTCGAAGGCCTCTTTCTTATTTCCCGCCTCAAATATGGAATGCGTGTTCTCGAGAAAAAAGCGAATCTGCTTTCTTAGAGCAACGTCATCTTCGATGAGGAGGATGGAAACCATGATTCAGTCCCGTCAGTGCCGCTTAATTAGCTTGTCAGAATAAGTAATTGATATGAAAATATTTTGCAATTACAATTTTATGTGGTAGTTTGCATTGGGACTCTATTGTGTCCCGGAGATTTCTTGCATGTAGCATGATTGCCGTTGTGAAGCGTGCATGCGCGAAGGAACATTTTTGAGAATGAATGTAAAAACGATGCTGCATCTGTCCTTCGTAATTTTTGTCTTTTCTCTGATTCTCTGTCCGGTTCCTGCGCACGCCTTCTGTTTTGAAGAAGCCGGCAAGGCCCATAATATCAGCCATGATCTTCTTGAGGCGATAGCGCGCGTGGAATCCGGCTTGAACGCAAAGGCCGTCCACATAAATGGGAATGGGACAGCGGACCTGGGATTGATACAGATCAACTCTGCGTGGATCGATCCCATGCGACTGAACAGGGAAGAGCTTATTTCGAATCCCTGCTATAACGTTAAGGCCGGTGCGGGAATTCTCAGGCAATGCATAGACACGCACGGATATACATGGGAAGCTGTCGGGTGTTATAACGCTAAGAGTAGGGATAAACGGGTCGGGTATTCGTGGAAGATATACCGCGAGCTTAAGAAGGAGAAAGGAAGAACGTTGGCAAAGAAGAAGGAACGATTGCCCGAAGGTGCAGATTCGGGACAATCACTGTATTTCCGGGTGCGTGACGCCGAAAGCCACGGCGTTAGCGAACAACCATGAGTCTGATTACCGATCTACTCTCCAAAGTCAAGCAGCGGGAAGGGAGCAGGGACGTCCCCCCGACCCTGACGGATGCAGTTTTCAAGTCAAGGGCGGAGAGGCAGACCAGAAAAAAGCTGGGAGTGATCCTTCTTCTCATCTTTTTGCTGATTGGTGGATGGTTCGGCGTGGTTTCGCTTATGGAGAACTTGAAGGAGCGACCTGCGGTTGTGCGTGCGCCGGTCCCGCCCAGGCCTGCATTTGTGCCGTCCTCTCAGCCGGCAACTCCTGTTTTGCAGGCTCAGCCTCATACAGATCCAGGCGTGGCAGGCGCGAGGGCTTCAAGTATGGCTGGGACCGTCCCAATGACTGAACGAATGAAGGCGTCCCCCGCGCGTTCCTATAGAAAACGGATCAAAGCCAGAAAATTCACCGAAGGGACTGTACTGGAAAAGGATAGCACCACGAACGAGGTGAGAAGGGAGAAGGCATCGGGCGAAGAACTGTCCGGTTCGACAAAGGCATCGCAGGTATTTAACAGGGATGATAAGGATTTTGCACTGTATGCGGCGCGCACATATGAGACGCAGGGAAAATATCATCAAGCCCTTTTACAGTATAAGACTGTGCTCGCCATGGAGCCAAGTAATTACGCTGTCATGAATAACATTTCTGGCATGCTCATTTATCTTGGTTCATACGAGGAATCCATGAAGTATGCGCAAAGGGCTCTTAATCTGATGAAAGACAATGTACCTTCTTTGGTTAATATGGGTATTGATTACAGCTATCTTGGCAAGCCTTCGGAGAGCGAAGTCTGTTTACGGCGGGCATTGACAATAGAGCCGGGAAATCGTTACGCACTCTTGAATCTTGCTCTGCTTTATGAGAAGCAGAGCGCCTTTGACAAGGCCGACCAATATTACGAGAGGCTCTCCCAGGAGGGAGATGCCCAAGGTTATATGGGGTTGGCGCGAACAGCTGAGAAGCAGAATAGAATTGCCGATGCAATCCATTTTTACAGCATGGTGAAATCGATGGATAACACGGATTCCAAGGCATCAAATACGGCAAGCGAGAGATTAATGCGGCTTACGAAGTGACGAACCTACACTTACTGTATAAGAAGAAATCCAGCATTCCTTCCCGGTTGGGACACGCACCTTATACCACTTGATTCCACCTGCTGCCGTCCACTCGCCGGCGACTTCAAAACTTTCACCCCTCGAAGCAACGCTCGCCATGCCTGCTTCAACAGACGGCCGTTCACGTAGTCTCGCAGCCCGCACCTTTACGGTTGCGATTTTTTGAGCATTCTGGAAATTCTGGGGGGTGACAGACCCTGCGGGATTGGACGAGGGAGAAGGGCTCTTCTCTCCGGGCTGCGGGATTGCCGCATTCATTGGTGCCGGATTCGGGTTGGAACTGTTCGGAGAATTCTGGGAGATGACAGGGGCTGCGGGATTGGACGCCAGAGAAATGCTCTTCTCTCTAAGCTGCGGGGCTGCAGCCTTCATGAGTGCCGAAATCGGGCTGGAGCTCTGCTGCAGCATATTATAGCCTGTGAATAGAACAGCAGCACTGAAGATTAGCATGGCAGGAATAGCTGCATATCTTAGGGCCGTTTTGTAAAGCCCCATCTTCTGCCGAGAGTCCGGAATGTGCTTAGCGGCGTCCAGGACATGTCTCTTCCGGATATGATGGCTTGCACCCAGATAAGCGACCATCANNCATCATGGCGCGGGAGGCGGTGAGGTTAATCAGTCGGGGCACGCCTCCGGACAGCTTGTTGATCGCCTTTTTCGCCTTATCATCAAATACGGCAGAGCCCTTACCCGCTCTAATCAGCCTGAAGGTTATATAATCGGAAGTCTCCGCAGCCGTGAGAGGCCTTAAAGATGACCTGATCGAGATCCTCTGATCAAGCTGGCGCAGCCTTTCGGAATGCAGCCTTCTTTGAAGCTCAGGTTGTCCGACGAGGATTATCTGAAGCAGCTTCTCCTTTTCGGTCTCCAAATTTGACAGCAGCCGCAGCTCTTCCAGACATCCGTCCGACAGGTTCTGGGCTTCGTCTACTATTATAATTACTCTTTTTCCCGCCTGGGAGTGCCCTATGAGAAAATCTCTGAAGACCTTGATCATTTCATTCTTGTTCGTAGTTGCAATGCGGATATTGAGGTCGTCGAGAATGGCCTGCAACAGCTCCTCCGGAGAAAGCCTCGGCGTCATGATCAAGGCAATCTCCGCCTTTTCTTTCCATCGGTCTATAAATATCTTGAGGATCGTTGTCTTCCCGGTCCCAGGCTCCCCGATGACGAGAGAAAAACCTTCCTTCTGTCCCACGGCATAATCGAGAGACGCCAGGACGTCATTGTGCATTTTTGACGGGTAGAAGTAATGCGAGTCCGGCGTAAGTCCGAAAGGGTCTTCGCTGAGATTGAAGAAATTCAGGTAATCCATATGCCCCTACTTGGCAAGTTTAGTAAACACATCATACATGGGAAGGAGAGAGCCCGCAACCATAAATCCCATGACACAACCGAGACTTATTATCAGGATTGGCTCAACCATTTTTCCGATCTTGTCCGAGTAGTCATCTGCCAGCTTGTAGTAGTGGGTTGCAAGGAAATTAAACTGCTGGCCAAGATTACCGCTTGACTCGCCGATGGCGACCATCCTGATAAGCAGGGAAGGGAATACGGCCCGGTCATTGAGGGCGTCAGAGATTTTATTTCCAGCCACAATATCCGTCTTCGCTTCCAGAATCGCTCTCTTGAAAACCTCGTTGCCCATAACATCGGCAGCAACATCCAGTGATCTGTCGATCGTAATGCCGGCTGCAATCAGAAGTCTCATCTGCTCACAGAACAGGGCGAGCAGCTTATTGTAGATTAGGAGTTTGATTATGGGTATTTTGATTTTCAGGTAGTCCAGGTAGTATCGTGATGTAGAACTGAATTTCATCGTCTGCAAAACCAGGCTGGCCAATATAGGTATGATCAGCAAAATATACCAGTACTCTTCGGTCACCTTGCTCAACTCATAGAGAATTCTTGTCAGGAGGGGCATCTTAACGCCCATATCCCGGATTACCTGCATTATCTTGGGCAGGACATATGCCAGCCAGAATATGATGGCAATTCCCGTGGTGACGAGGGAAAATAAGGGATAAATAAGGGCGCGCTTCACTGTGGCGGCAAGGTCCTCCAACTTTTGCAGATGGGTCGCCACCTCCGCAAGACTCCCGTCCAAGCGCCCCGTCTCCTCCCCGATCCGCACCAGCCTGACCAGGATGTCGGGGAATATCGCCTTGTGAACTTCCAGAGCGTCGGAAAGTCTTGAACCCATCTCTATATTCTTTTTTATGTCGTCTATGGTGGATTTTAGATGCCGATTGTCTATTGTACCGACTATGTCGTCAAGTGCGGCGAGCATCGGATCCCCGGCACGGATCATGATGGATAGGTTCGAAGAGAATTCTATGATGTCTTTCCTTCGTATCCTCCATGCGAGCAATTTATCCGAGATTCTTTTAAAGATTATGTTTGATTTCTTGACGTGAACAACGAATAAGCCACGGGTCCTAAGATTATCATACACTGAGGATGCATCGTCAGCCTCGAGCATGCCCCTTATCATGTCGCCGTCGGCATCCAGCGCCTTGTAAGAATAGTTGTTCATCCTGCTATCCTGAGCAGTTCATCAATAGATATAAGACCGGCGGCCACCTTTCTGAGGCCGTCTTCCTTCAGAGGGATCATTCCCTTTCTTGCGGCGGCAGACTGAATGGCGGTGATAGGAACGTCCGAATAGATCAAATCTCTTAATTCATCATCAATGGGTAAAATCTCTCCTATGACCGATCTTCCCGCGTAACCGGAGCCGTTGCATTTGCTGCATCCCGCACCCTTGCAAGTCTTTTCGATCTGTATCTGCCGTTTCTCAAACAGTTCTCGTTCGGAGTCGCTTAACGTATGGTCGGTCTTGCAAAAAGGGCATATCTTACGGGCGAGCCTCTGGGCGATGATGGCGAGAAGTGATGACGACATAAGAAACTTGTCGACCTTGAGGTCCAGGAGCCGCGGTATGGCGGTCACTGCGTCATTTGAATGAATGGTGGAAAGGACAAGGTGCCCGGTGATCGATGTCCTGATGGCGATACGAGCCGTTTCTTCATCCCTGATTTCTCCAATTAGCATAACATCAGGGTCCTGCCTCATAAAATTTCTTGCAGCAAAGGCGAAGTCATAGCCGGTTTTCTCATTTACCTGGCTCTGTTTAGTCAGGCTCAATTTGTATTCTACAGGATCTTCGACAGTAATGACATTTCTCTCCAGGAGGTTGATTTCCCTTAGTGCCGCATAGAGAGTGGTTGTCTTCCCAGAGCCTGTAGGTCCGGCGATGAGTATGACGCCATATGGTTTTTGAAACAGGGCTCTGATCGTTCTCACGTTGTGCTCGTCGAATCCGAGATTTTCCAAACTGAGGAGCGAACCGGTGCCGGAAAGGATGCGCATCACGACATTCTCTCCGTATATTGTCGGCACCGTTGATACCCGGATGTCGTATCCTTTATTGAGAAAATCGAATGTAAAGGAGCCGTCCTGGGGAAGCCGCATTTCCGCGATGTCCATCTTGGAGAGGATCTTTATACGCGACACTATCCCCGAATGAACCACGTGCGGAAGCCCGTGCCCGTATTGCAATACGCCGTCTATCCTGTAGAACACGTGAGTAATACCCGCCGCCGGCGTGATGTGAACATCCGTTGCATTTCTTCTTATCCCGTCTATGAGCATCAGGTCCGAAAGTGACGTAATGGCTTGGCCGCCGGCAGTATGCGTTTCCTTTATTTCCCGGATGATCTTCTCTGTGCTCTGCTGGACGGGGTTTTCAAGAAAGAAGTATCCTTTCTCAAGATGTTCCCTGTAATTGTCGGGGTCAACCATGCAGACTTTGAGCTGCCTCCCGGTAATGGCTGTTGCCTTATCAACAGCCACAATATTGCTCGGATTGGTCACACCTATGCACAGCCTGCCGTCTGTTATTTCGATAGGAATGAAGCCGCTCGTTTCGGCTACCTCTTTGGGTATAAGTCTCAGGGCTTCTTCGGAAATGGGGTATTGGCCGAGGTCGATGAATTCCACACCCGCCTGTTCAGCGAGGGATTGCCCGAGCTCTTTCGATGAGATGAAGCCCAGCTGTACTATTGTATAGCCGAGGAGCTCGCCGGTAATTTTTTGCTGAACAAGGGCAATCTGAAGCTGGGTCTCGGTGATGAGATTCTTTGACTTAAGGATCTCTCCGATCTTTACTGCTGCCATACGGTTTGCATCCTCGTTGTAACGATAATTACCAGTATATTTCTATCTCGATATAATTGTCGGCTGCAGTAACACGACAAGTTCAGTCTTTGTTACTGCCTTCACCCTGCTCTTGAATAAGTAACCCAAAACCGGTATGTCTCCCAGAAATGGGATCTTGCTGTCTTGAATGTCTTCCCTGTTTGTGATGAGTCCCCCGATAATGACTGTCTGCCCGTTTCTCACCTTCACTGTGGTGCTCAATTGTCTCAGGTTAATTGTTGGCAGCTGTACGAGGAATGGAAAATTCCCGAATTGATCCGGTGTGCCTAAGTTTTGTGACAAAAGGCTGACGAGGTCAGAGGTAATGGGAGTAATATTCATGGAGATATCGCCGTTCTCGCTGATAAAGGGAACAATGCCAATCATGATTCCGGACAGCAGGGTGCTCGTATTTACCGTAAAGGTCGTTACGGGAGGTGTGCTCGTTGTGGTCGTAGTCTGGAGCTGTGAAATATAATTTGTGTCTTGACCTACACTTAAAATTGATGTCTGCCCGTTCATGATGCTTACACGCGGGTTGGATAGAATTCTTGTTTCCCCCTGCGTTTGAATGGCCCGGAGAAGAGAGGTAAAATCAGACGCTACTGTTGTTATGCTGAAGTTGGGACTGGCTGTGGTGGGTTGAGCAACTTCAGCAAATTTTTGTGTCCCAATGGTAGTGCTCTGGCCGTCACGCGTGTTTAGTACGTAGCTCCAGTTGATGCCGAATTTGAGGCCATCAGACAGGGTGACTTCGATGATCTTAGCCTCTACGAGGACCTGCCTGTTCATAACATTTCTGATGGTATTGAGGTAGCTTTCTACTTTTTCAAGGGTTCTCTTCGTTGCCGTGACTATGATGGTTCCCGTCAAACGGTTGAGCATAAAGGTCTGTTGAGTGGTCGACCGCGTTCCCGCAGTAGAGCCTACGATTTTCTCGATGGATTTTTCCAAAGCGTCCCAGAAGTTGTAAGCGTTTTTGTCAGTCTCTGATTTTTGAGAAATGTTGCCCTTAACGCTGGTGCTGCCGCCGGTTCCCATAGTTGCGCCGCCAAGCATATCGCCGCCGAGATCGGTGTGATAAGTTTGGATGATAGGGGGGTGACCAAGCTCATAGTTCCGTGTTTCTGTCGCCTTAATGGACAGCATGTTATCTTTTACCGTGTAAAAGTAATCGACAGAGGCGCACACCCTGCTTAAAGCATCCTCTGCGGTGACGTTTTTCAAACTGACTGTTACCGGTAATTCGGGGCTTACCTCTTTTTCCATGATCAGATTCAGTCCCGCCGCCTCTGAAATGATAAAGAGAACGTCCCTTAAGGGCGTGTTTCTCGCGGATATATCTATTATCCTCGTCTTGAGCGGCGAAACTTCTTCATGGGCGGGAACAAATTCGGGCGTTTTCAGAGGTGCGGCAGGAGCAGCTTCCATGCGCGCTCCTCCTCTCGCTTCTTCCGGTATCTGTATTTCTCTCTTAATTTCCATCGTGGAACAAGATATTGTACATGTGAAAAATCCCAGAAAGAGAAACAATGTTGCCTTGGCATATTTGTTCAATCCATCTTCAGCCATTTTTCACCTTCTTTCCATTTCAGCAAAACCTTATCTTTTTCGATTTTTGCAATCTTATGCTTATCAATTACGTCGCCTTCATGAACAAATTTGCCGTCAATTATTGCTAATCTCTGTTTATGGTTGACGAGGATGAATGAAACTCTTTTTTCCGTGGTCTCCGGAGGAGGCACCATCACCGCAAGTGCCGTCTTGGGAAATCCCTTTTCTCCGCCTCGCCGCAGGTCGATGGGGTTTCTTGTGGAGCTCACGGATAAGGGCCGTCTCTCTGAGATATTCGGCACACGCCCATAGGTGAAGTTGAAAACCTTCTGCTCCATCGGAGAAAAGGATGGGGCGAACTTCGCCATTGCGCTTATCAGAATAATCATGACGGCTGCCACAGGAACGAAAGCAAGGAAGATGATAATTTTGTTGTTCTCGTTCACGAGATACTATCCATATTAACAGATTTCATTCTTAATGTGCCCTTTATTTCAAAGTTTGCAAGTGCGCTCTTTTCATCTGACGGGTTTGAGATGCTTACGCTATTGATATTAAAAAAAGGTGAAATCAGTGACTGCAAGTAGCCAATGTCGTCAATAAATGCGGTATAGTCATGAACCATGCCCGTCAGGGTTACAGGCAAGGCAGTTTCGTTCCCCTTCCTTTCAAAATTATCAACCATGATGGCGGCATCTTTCATGTGCGACTTAACAGAATCGATGGCGGTCAGGATGGTGCCTTCCGTCGCCTCGTCCTTGGCATATGACCGGAAGATGGACCTGACGCTTGCGATAGTCTCGCCTTCCTTTCTCGATGCATCCTTCATCTTCACGCTATTTATTTTCAGAGTCTGGAATTTATTCAACGTATCTCCTAAGCTTGTGATGTAAGACTCCGTGATAATTGCGCCGGACACAAGTACCGTAGCAAGAATGGCAGAGAGCGCGTAACGCAAAAGAAGCGTTTTGAGTCTCGCATCCATGGGAACGCGATTTGTATGGTCAGCCTCTGTTTTCAATATCAATTCGGAAATGTCCATTTCTTAATTCAATATTCTTTGAAACGACAGCCAGACCCGAAGCGCTGCTGCAATTTGCCAAAAGCTTTACAAATGTCCTGTGCATGTCTCCGTAGTTTTTCGAGGAAACGCCCCCGGATATCTGGATCAACAAGAAATCTTTCTTGTTGATGAACTGGATGGTCTGAATATGCACATTTTCCATGGGGAGGAATCTCAGCGAAAGCAATGCCTTTTGAAAGTCAGGACTGGAGCGGGCTTCATTAATCAGATTAATTAAAGGCAGAAGTTGCTGCAATCGCGCCGTGTCCTTTTCATAAGCGGATGCAACTGCGTCAATTCCTATGAAATCCTTCCTCAGCAAGTTAATCTTTTCTTTCATCAGAAAAATCTGCGATACATTGATTAGCATCAGACCAAGTCCGATGAGAGAGAACAGGAGAAAAAAAATGATGCCATAAGATGCAACGCGTTTCTGCGTAAAAAGCCTTCTGTACTTGAGGGGCAGGAGATTAGCGTACCCCAGTTCCTCTCCGAAAACGATGGCGGATATGGGTGCAATGAAATCCCTGAGAGTAGCATCAGAGGCAAGAACACCTGCCGGATAGGCAACGGGAACAGTTGGAATAATTGTATTCAGGGCTCCTTCCTTTATTGTGGCGTTCATTAAAATGATCTGCTCGGCATTCAATCGCAAATTTTGCCGGCAGTAACTGACAGTCATGTTGATATTGTCGAGATCGCGATCAGTGAGTTCGGATCCCGAGGAGGGTGTGATCCTGACAAAGCAAAGCTCTCCATTCCTGACGAGAAAAAAAGTCCTTTCCGTTTCGGAAGCCAACAGGCATAGAACGGTCTTATTTTTCCATTCATCCGATGATTTGATTAAATGCGAAAGCGCCAGGATGTCGGGGCACAAGTTCTTCACCGTTATGCCGCAACTGTTGAATCGTTCGGTAATTTCATGGAGTTCATTATTGTCGACGGCATAGAAGAATATCTCTCTCATACCCTTCTCGCCGGGCATCTTCTCCGTAAGACTGCTGTAAAAATAAGAAAAATCCTTCAAGTCCGGATAACGTTTTCTTATTTCAGACTCAACGATTTTCTTCAGATACATCTTCTTTGCGGGAGGAACCATCATGGTGTCGCTGTAAAACCTTTTGGGTCGGCAGACTACGGTGAAATCGGCGAATTTTGCCGTCTTTAAGAAAGAATCAAGCTCTTCATCCTTTAGAACTGATGTCTTCTGGATGATGGTTCTTCCCTTTTCGTTTGATGCATAAACCACCTTGAGGGATTTATCTTCAAGGCTCACTGCCACTTGTTTGCTCAATTTCTATCCTTCCTGTTTGTCGTTCCTTGCTGGTGACAATTAAGGTTCTATATACTCTGTATTTCTTACCCTTTCAAGTGTTTTCAGAAATTATCACAATCACTTACAAAACGCATCACGAAGAAGTTTGCCTGCACCAAGGCCGGAATTATAAATATCCGGGAGACGCGCAGTAATAAATTGAAATATCTCTCTTTCTTTGCTACGGTAACTTTAGATAAAAGATACCTCCAGTGTCCATTCCGTAATTGAAAAGGGGCTAAAGCGTTTTAAGTGGATAAGCTGAAAGAAGTCAATCCCGGCATGAGCGTCAATATCGTTGCTAATGTCGATGTGGACAAGGAGATAACAGAGGTCAGAAATGCCATAGTTTACGATGTTGACGGCGCCAAACTTGTGCTGTCTCAGACAAACCCGCCCTTTACAAAATATCACCTCGATAAAGAGATTACAGTCACCTACATTGTAAAGGGCAAGGACACTCTTTCCCGAGTCGGTTTCTCGGGAAAGTTAGTCGGCATCTTGAATGACTACAGCCTATACTCATCAAACATCGTCCAGGCCTTGAATGTGTTGCGGAAAGGCGGGCTCAAGACATATGATTTGAGAATGCACTACAGGGTTAGCCCGAAGTCAGATAGCGGCATCCATGTTTATGTGGGCGACGAACGGGTCAGCCTCATAGATATTTCCATGGGCGGTGCGCGTTTTTGTCATTCAAAAGACCGTCCTATTAAATCGAGAACCATAATTAATATAATTTTGGAACTTGACGCGCAAAAGTTCAAACTTGAAGCGAAAACAGTGAATGTCTGGTATCCTTCCGAAGCGGGAAGATGGGCAGATCTGGAATACGTGTCAGTTCAATTTATGAAATTGGATAAGAACTGCAGTCATGATCTAAGCGGAAAAATCCTTGCCATCCAGCGCGAACTCTTGTCTAAAGACTGAGAGGGAATGCTCTACCTATATCCGTTGCTACAAATGCCTACCACCTTCCATCCCTTTCGTGTCTCCTGAACCATTGAACATCTTGGGTCTAACGTAAAGTTTTTGCAGGAAATGACGATATAACTATTGAATGCCTTTGTGAAGACCTGAGAGTTGCAGGAGTTATTAATTGCCATGAATAAGGACCCGTTAGCATGGGCATAATAAATCTGGAAGATATTCAAGTGGGGATGGTTCTGGCCGGCGACATAAGGGAGCGGAGCGGCCGTATCCTACTGGCGGGCGGAAGCGAAATCACTGAAAAGCAGCTGAGGGTCTTTAAGATGTGGGGAATCACAGAAGCCGATATCAAGGATGTCGAAAAAGCGGAAATCGCTGCAAATATTGTGGCCCGGCTTGACCCGTCTCTCTTCCAGAACGTACAAAGCCAGGTTCGCGACCGCTTCTGTCTTGCAGATATGCAACACCCGTTTATCGAAGAACTGTTTCGTTTAGTCACGCTTCGCCAGGTTAGACACAGGTCGAGAGGATAAATCAATGCTTAGCGGCAACTCCCCAAGTCTCCTTCGATTTGTCGGGCATGGAACACGACGTGCTTTACGCGCTTCCACACAATTCATTTGTCGGGAGAGCTCGTGGACAACTTTCCGGGGCATACGATCAGAAGATTCCTTTTACGCACTCTATTCCCCACTGAATCTCGCGTATTCGAAGAGGCCATCATGATCGGGAAGCCTGAAGATCTCTTGAAAGGCTTTGTGCAGTTGTCTTCCCTGCCTGTTATATACACCAAGATCAATGAGGCAATTAATGACCCGCAATCCTCCATGAAGGACATCAGCGATATAATAAGCGATGATCCGGGGCTGACCTCGCGATTGCTGCAGCTTGTCAACAGCGCATTTTATGGTTTTCCGTCACGGGTTGAGACTGTAAGCCGTGCCCTCTTTATCGTGGGTACACGGCAGATACGCGATCTTGCGTTGGCGACTTCGATCATGAACGTGTTCGAAGGGATACCAGAGGCTCTCGTCAGTATGGAATCGTTCTGGAGGCACAGTGTGGCCTGCGGGCTGGCTGCTAAAATACTTGCGACTTACAGACGCTGTGAAATGAATGTGGAGCGTTTTTTTGCGGCCGGCATCATTCATGACATAGGCAGACTCGTTATCTACAAGAAAATACCGGAGACGGCACAGGCAATGATCTTACGCTGCAAGAATCACAGGGAACCATTATTTTCAGTCGAAAGAGAAACCATAGGTTTTGACCATTCCGAATTGGGACGTCGGCTGATGCAATCCTGGAATCTGCCGCCGTCTCTCGAGGAAGTTGTGGCCTGTCATCATTCTCCACAGGAAGCAAGACGATATCCTGTGGAGGCTGCTGTTATTCATATAGCGGACATAATCGTCCATGCCATGGAGCTGGGCAACAGCGGACAACAATATATTCCACCCATGGACGAAAAGGCATGGCAGCTCATCGGCATTCCTACAAGCGCTTTGTCTCCCGCACTGGATCAATTGGAGCGGGAAGTCGGCGATGTCGTGCAGTCTCTCTTCGGTAAGGCCTGACCATGCGAAAGACGGCAAAGAATAGGATGAGCCCTTCCGAATTGGGAGAACGGATAAGGCATCTCGAGGAAATCAATCGCTGGACGCTGGATGCCCTCGATATGGCCGTTTCATTCGGCGACCTGCATGACGGCACTCCCCTGGACCAGGAACCAGCCGCGATTTTCATAGCAACGAGGGCGCATCTTGAACGCCTGATCTCCTTCAGGGTACTCGCGCTCTTTATGGTGGACGAGGCAAGCTCTGATTTTGTCCTCGTTGACTGTGAGCCGGAGTCTAGTTCGTTCATGATCAGGAAAGAGGTTGATTTCCACATCGCCGAAGGAGTTTTTTCCTGGGCCTTATATCAAAACCGGGCGGTTACGGTTCCTGCAAAATACTTCAAGAAGACGGTAGTATTTCATGCCTTAGTCACACGATCGCGGGTGATAGGGATGGTCGTGGGGATTCTTGCGGATGATGAACTCGTAGTCAACAACGTATTGTCCAATCTTCTTACCATAATATTGTCTAATACAGCGCGGGCTTTGGAGAACGCAGTCCTCTACACGAAGATAAACGAGACGAACAGGGAGCTTGAAAATATCGTCAGGCAACGTACGCAGGAATTGCAAAAGGCCCTGGAGACGGCAAATGTACTGAATATTGCCAAGAGTCAATTTCTCGCGAACATGAGCCATGAGATCAGGACGCCGATGAACGGAATCATAGGCTTTACGGGGTTACTGCTCTCCACGGACTTGAATGAAGAGCAGAGCAGCTATGTGGACACTATCAGGAAAAGCGGCGATGCATTGACGTTTCTGATCAACGATATTTTGGATTTTTCAAAGATAGAAGCGGGTGAGTTGAAGCTGGAGTATATCGATTTCGATCCCGAAGATGTTGCCTATGATGTGTGTGAACTCATTCAGCCGAAGTATGGAAGCAAATCCATCGATTTTCTGTGCCGGATTGGAGATGATCTTCCTTCGAGCGTCAGGGGAGACCCCTACAGATTTCGGCAGGTGTTGTTAAATTTACTGGATAACGCGGCAAAATTTACCGAGACCGGTGAAATCGAACTTTGCCTTGGTGTGGAGGAAAGAAGAGACCACCAGGTGAAGATTCGATCGATGGTGAGGGATACCGGTATCGGTATTCCTGCAGACAAACTACACACTATCTTTGATTCGTTCAGACAGGTTGATTGTTCGTCTACCCGGAAGTACGGAGGGTCCGGACTTGGCCTGTCCATATGCAAACAACTTTCGAAATTAATGAATGGTGATGTGTGGGCTGCAAGCGAGCAGTGTAAGGGTTCCCAATTTCATTTCACAGCCTGGCTCGATGAGCCTGTCAGTGAAAAGGTTAAAGATCAAGTGTCTCTTGCCAGCAAGAAGATACTCATTGCCGGCAGGAACGGTACAAATCTTGACATTCTCTCGAACATAGTCGCATCTTCCGGAATGCGCTTCATGACGGTAGAAAAGGGGGAAAATGTCTTGCCCGCCTTAAGCAATGCCCGTTGCAAAGACGATTTATTTGACGTCTGTATGCTGGATGTCAGGCTCTCTGATATAAACATAAACAGGATTATTGACATGATCCGGGCAGCGGAGGGCGGAGATATTCATATACTTGTTTTCGGTCCGCTCAATTCGAGAGTTATGCTGGAGCGCCGAACATGGGCCGGCACTTCCTTCATTCAGACCCCGATCAGAAAGCGTAAGCTGATACAAGCTATAGAGAAAATGACAAATATCCATGAAGACGGGAAGAAGTGTAATATTATTAGTAGTAACGAGCAAGACCATACTCTTCAACCTCTTGCATCAGCAGGCCTTCAGTTGAGGATACTTCTTGCCGAAGATAATATAGTCAATCAGAATTTAGTGCGGATCATGTTGGGTAAAGCGGGACACCGTGTCGAACTTGCAAATAACGGTCGAGAAGCAATTGAAAAACTCATAAAGACGGATGATCCTTTTGACTTGATCTTCATGGATATTCAAATGCCCGTCATGGATGGTTTGGAAGCCACAAGAATCATCAGAAACAGAGGATATGGAGATATTCCCATAATAGCATTGACGGCGAGTGCGATGGAGGAAGACCGCCTTAGTTGTCTGAAGGTCGGTATGGATGACTATCTTGCAAAACCGGTTCGAACTGATGTCGTAAAGGAGGTGATAGAGAGATGGGCTCCTCGAAGGAAGAATCAATCAGTGTGAAACAGATGGCAGAAAATGTCGGCCTGCAAGAGGAAGAATACGTACCGCTCTTAGTGCTTTTCATAGAAACAAGCATTTGTTATTTAAACGAACTCAAATCAGACATACTTAAGGGAGATTCAAGAAAAGTTTATGAAACAATTCATTCCATAAGGGGCGCCGCCGAGAACCTTGGCATACCGGAAATGTCGGAAATCGCCAAAATAATGGAGCTCAAGGCACGGAAGGATGTTCTCGATGGTGCGGAAGAAGCCAGAGAAACGCTCGTAGAAAAACTTGGATATTTAACGGAGGTCTCTCATTTGAGGTACAATTAATGCATATCAAATTGCAGTTATTGTGTACTCAACGGTGGAAAAATTATCTTTCGCGACAGCCAAGGAGGCCACAGCGTATCGATGGCAAGCCAGATTCTCGAAATTACCAATAAGAGTTTAAATAGAGAGAAAAAAGTGTTGGTTGTAGACAACAACCCCGTAATGCTGAGCTTTATGAATAACTTACTCGTGAGTCATGGGTACCAGGTATCAACTGCAGAAGACGGGCTGGCTGTACTGAAGATTCTGGAAACAGAGAGGCCGGACATCATCATTACGGACCTCATCATGCCGAATATCAGCGGTGAGAAGTTATGCCGTACGATACGAAAAATGCCGCATTTGAAAGACGTCTACGTCATTATTTTGTCAGGTGTTGCGGCCGAGCATGAATCTGACCTGGCAGAACTCGGGGCTAATGTCTGTATCGCCAAGGGCTCCTTCAATAAAATGTCGGAACGTATTCTGGCAACTCTGGACACATTGGATTCTTCTGCACCGCACGTGTTCGCAAAGGAAATTATAGGAATACACGATACTTCACCACGCGATATTGCTAAGGAATTACTTTCTTTGAAGGGCCACTTGGAAGTCATTTTGTCAAGCATGTCGGACGGAATCTTTGAAATTACCGCCGAGGGAGACATTATCTACGCCAATCCGACCGCCACTTCTATTGTCGATTTGCCGGAGGAAATGCTCCTGGCGTCAAATATCCTTCAGTTATTTCACGAAATTGACCGGATGAAGGTGGATAAGCTCTTCAAGAACGGGGAAAAGACCGCTCCAAATGCAAATGGTTCCTCCTATCGACTCGTAAATGGTAAAGACGTTTCGCTCAGCATCCTCCCGATCAAGGACGAAGAGAATAAGATAATCGTAATACTCAAAGACTTAAGCGATCGAAAGGTTCTTGAAGCCAGATTGAGACAGGCTCATAAGATCGAGGCCATAGGCACTTTAGCAGGCGGCATCGCCCATGATTTCAACAATCTTCTTATGGGCATCCAAGGGTATGCATCCCTCATACTCTTCGATATGAATACAAACCATCCCCATTACGAAAAGCTCAAAAGAATTGAAGATCACGTGAGAAGCGGCGCCGAGTTGACCAAGCAGCTTCTCGGGTTCGCCCGCGGCGGACGGTATGAGGTCGCGGTCGCCGACCTGAACGAGATCGTCGAGAAGACTGCAACCATGTTTGGCAGGACAAAGAAGGAGATAACGATCCAAAGAAAGTTTGAGGAAAATCTCTGGACGGTTGAGGTTGACCGGGGGCAGATCGAGCAGGTCTTCCTGAATCTCTACGTGAATGCCTGGCAGGCTATGCCCGGAGGCGGGGATATATATCTGGAGACGGCCAATGTTACTATTAATAAAGGATATATGAAACCTTTTTATGTGAAACCAGGAAGGTATGTGAAGGTTTCTATGACGGATACTGGCATCGGGATGGATGAGAAAACGAAGGAGAGGATATTCGAGCCGTTTTTTACTACAAAGGAGATGGGCAGAGGCACGGGCCTCGGGCTCGCATCCGTTTATGGCATAATCAAAGGCCACAACGGTATAATAAATGTCTATAGTGAAAAGGGGCACGGCGCGACATTCACCGTCTATCTTCCCGCTTCGGAGAAAGAGTTTGTGAAGGAGGCTCAGGTTTCCGCAGATGTGGTAAAGGGCGATGGGACGATCCTCCTTGTGGATGACGAAGAGATGATCGTGGAAGTGAGCCGCGAGCTGTTGGAAGTATTAGGATACCGTGTTCACGTGGCGAAAAATGGCAAGGACGCCGTAGAAATATATAAAGAGAAACAGCGCGAGATCGATGTGATTATCCTGGATATGATTATGCCCGGTATGGGAGGCGGGGAGACATTCGAGACTCTTAAGTCGATAAACCCCGACGTCAGGGTGATCCTCTCGAGCGGGTACAGCATAAACGGCAAGGCAAAAGAAATCATGAAACGCGGCTGCAAGTCATTCATACAGAAGCCATTCCAGATGGGCGACTTATCCGAAAAAATAAGAAAGGTCTTGGATTAGACAATCATCAAGCTACAATTCATCTCTAATTTTTCAATATATGTAGAGGTCTGCGCGCGTAGTTTATATTTGCTTTGCACATCCTTCCCGGTCTCCCGTAAATAAGAAACTCAAAAAGAAGCATCTGCAGAAATCAACAGCCAAGAAGAATGAGGCGCGTAACAATCGCTGATTGTTCAAAGCTCACGCATCTCTTGACCTCACCACGGAAGACAATAATAAAATAATTCTGCGAAACGCTCTCGCCGGAAAAGCGATCGGACTGATCTTTCTGAATTAAAAATTTGTTGACTATAAATTGGCCTTATATTAGTTATTTGAAGCTCTCCGCAGTTGAGCACGGGTAATCATAGAGAGCCCGGAAGAAATATTCAGGATAATTATAGAGATTGCAGAAAAATTTGTTTATTTACACATTTGGCTGTCAGATGAATGTCCACGATTCTGAAAAGATCGCGGCATTGATGGAAAAATCGGGATACGCAAGAGTGGACGATGTCGGGAAGGCCGACCTTATCATCATCAACACGTGCAGTATAAGAGAAAAGGCTGCACAGAAGGTATACAGTCAACTCGGGAGGCTGAAAGAATTCAAGAAAAGGAAACCCAAACTCATCATCGGAGTGGGGGGGTGTCTCGCTCAACAGTGGGGGGTGAAGTTCATTGAAAGAGTTCCTCACCTCGATCTGGTTTTCGGAACGCACAACATACACAGCCTCCCCGATTTGATAACGACGGTTGAAAAGACGAGGGCGCCGGTAGTGCGCACGGAATTTCATGAAAGAGTGCAGTCGCTCGGCATCCTTGCGCCGATTCAAAATGGGAAAGTAACGGCCTACGTGACGATAATGCAGGGCTGCAATAATTTTTGTTCGTACTGCGTCGTTCCGCATTTGCGGGGGGAAGAGGAGAGCCGATCGTTGCCGGAGATTGTAAAGGAAGTGGAGGTGCTCGCCTCCCGCGGCGTTAAAGAGGTTACGCTCCTTGGGCAGAACGTCAATTCATACGGAAAGGCCATCGGCAATGGACATGACTTTGCCGATTTGCTGCACGAAATCGGATCTATCCGGGGTATCGAAAGGATAAGATTTACAACCTCGCACCCCAAGGATCTGTCCGACGGGCTGTTAAGCTGTTTTTCAGAGGTTGATAAATTATGTGAGCATATCCATCTGCCGGTGCAGACAGGATCTGACAGGGTCCTGAAAATGATGAACAGATGTTATACAAATGCCGATTATTGCGAGAGAGTGGATAAACTCAGATCCATTTGCCCGGGCATCAGCATTACTTCGGACATCATTGTAGGATTTCCGGGTGAAGCAGAGGGTGATTTTCAAGCAACAATTGACATGATGGAAAAAATCAGGTTTGATAACTTGTTCTCTTTCAAGTACTCCGAGCGCGATGGTACTGCCGCAGCAGATCTCGGGGACAAGGTGAGCGAAAGCGTTAAGAATGACAGGCTCAGAGTTGTCCAGGCTCTTCAAGAAAAGTATACGTTGGAAAGAAATGAGGCCATGATAGGGAATAAGGAGGAAATTCTTGTTGAGGAAAACAGCAGGAACTCAAAAGAAGATGTGGCAGGCAGGACACGCACCAATAAGATTGTGAACTTCAGAGGCGGCCTGGAAATGATCGGCAAGACCGTGTCTGTTCTGATTACCGACGCGTATCAACATTCTCTGAGGGGGAGGTTGCCGAATGTTAATTAAGATGAAGGTTGCAGGATTAACGATAGATCCGCTGACGAATACGCCTATTGTAATCTTAAAGGATATGGATGAGAAGAAAGCTATTCCGATATGGATAGGCCTTTTTGAGGCAAGCGCGATTGCGACGGAACTCGAGAAGATTACATTTTCCAGGCCTATGACGCACGACCTCATTTACGAAATTCTGAAGGCCGTTGATATAGAGGTGATCCAGATTGAGATCCATGATCTCAGGAACAACACCTTTTTTGCCAATGTCCATTTGTTAAGAAGCGGCAAGACGATAATTGTTGACTCCCGGCCGAGCGACGCCATTGCCGTTGCCCTGCGGGCCAATGCCCCCATATATGTGGATGAGAAGGTGATCGAAAAATCGAGGAATGTTGACTTCGGCAAGAAGATAACGGACCTCGATACTTTAAAAGATGATAAATTGAAAGAATTTTTGGAGAATCTTTCTCCTGACGATTTCGGAAAATATAAGATGTGAGGCCTTTGCGATATCTGGGAGTTAAGAACACTGATCAATATAATGGGCTGCAGGCTTACAGGATTTGATTTCCATCAATAAGTGACTGTAACGGTTTTTATGTTCGCCACGAGTGAGTACGGACGTGCTTGTATTTAAGAAATTTCGTGGCTGTTATTTTTTGAGGGATATGGAAAGAGAAATAGCAAATTTCGGTCTTCACATGGAGGTTGAGAGAAACCTTTCGCCGAATACAAGAAAAAATTATATTTCCGATCTGAGGCAATTCAAGGCCTTTCTTGATGCCAACAACATCTCTGCGAAAATAGATGATACGGAAGGCATGATTGACGTTGACCACATGGTCATCAGGGCTTTCCTGGGATCTCTCTATCGTGAAAAGCTTAAGAAGGTAAGTATATCGAGGAAGGTGACCGCTCTCAGGACTTTTTTTAATTATCTTGAACGCAAAGGAAAGATAAAGGTCAATCCCGGGCAGATGGTGCAGGGGCCGAAGATAGAAAAATACGTGCCTCAGTTTTTGTCGGTGGATGAGATGTTCAGTCTTCTCGGCTCGAAAATGCCGACGAGCGCCTCTGGCCTGAGAGACCGGGCCATTGTTGAGTTATTCTATTCTTCGGGTATTCGCCTCTCTGAACTTGCTGGTTTAAACGGAAGTGATATCGATTACAGCCAGGGACTCATGAAGATCAGGGGGAAGGGAAAGAAAGAACGGATGGTCCCGGTTGGCGATAAGGCAGTTGCTGCCTTGAAAACATATCTTGAAAAAAGAAATGAAATTTCTCCGGGGAATATTAGAGATGGTTCGGATGAAGCGATCTTCATCAACACCGCGGGCGCAAGGCTTAGCACGAGGAGTGTGGCAAGGATTCTGGATAAGGTGGTCCTTGCGAGCGGATTGGGAAAAAAAGTGAGTCCCCACATGTTGAGACACACCTTCGCCACGCATATGATGGAAGCAGGCGCTGACCTTAGGGCTATTCAGGAATTTCTCGGACATGAGAGCCTTTCGACGACGCAAAAATACATGTCTGTCACCATAGGCAGGCTGCTTCAGGTTTACGACAAGGCCCATCCGAAGGCCGGAGGGGATAAGTCGAAAAAAGAGGGAGTGCACGTAGGAGAGAATGATGCAACAGAGGCGAAGTGATCAGGAAGAGTCTTCGCGGGAGGTCTAAAGCGCTCATGAATATAAGAGGAACAACGATATTGGCCGTCAGGCATAATGGAAAAGTCACAGTCGCCGGTGATGGCCAGGTTACAGTTGATGTAACGATAATGAAACACGGCGCCAGAAAAGTCCGGAGACTCTACAATAATCAGGTCATTGTCGGTTTTGCAGGTGCGACGGCCGATGCCTTCACCCTCTTTGACCGCTTTGATCAGAAGCTTGAGCAGTATAAGGGCAATCTGTTGAGGGCGGCCGTTGAGCTCACGAAGGACTGGAGGACGGACAGGGTATTGAGGCATCTTGAGGCACTGATGATTGCCGTGAGCAAGGAGCACTTCCTGATCATCTCAGGAAACGGCGATGTCATCGAATCCGATGACGATGTAATGGCGATAGGCTCCGGAGGGCCTTACGCCCTCGCGGCGGCTCGCGCCCTTATCAGGTATTCAGGTTTGACGGCAACGGAGATTGCAAAAGAGGCCCTTAAAATAGCATCTGAAATCTGTATCTATACAAATGACAATATTACCGTTGAGGAGTTGGATGTTAATCAGAAGTCGGACGGCAGGAGCGACAGGAAATCGAAGCAATAAATTGGTTAGATTAATGCCGAGACTTTTATCGCAGTGACCATGATCTGCGGTGCGAGCTGTGCTTTGAATTTGCAAAGGAACTGTCATGGATGGGAAAAGGCAAAAACTATTATGTCATCTAAGGAATTAACACCGCGAGAGATCGTGGAAAGGCTGGACAAGTACATCATCGGTCAAGGCGAGGCCAAGAAGGCAGTAGCGATCGCGCTGAGAAACAGGTGGAGGCGCCAGAATGTAACGAAGGAACTGGCGGAAGAAATATCTCCCAAGAACATCATCATGATCGGACCAACGGGCGTAGGGAAAACGGAGATCGCCCGGAGACTGGCGAAGCTCGAGAACTCCCCTTTCCTGAAGGTGGAGGCGTCAAAGTTTACCGAGGTCGGTTACGTCGGCAGGGATGTGGAATCCATGGTTCGCGATCTCGTTGAACTGGCCGTGAACATGATTAAATCGGAAGAGCAGGAGAATGTAAAGCCCAAGGCGGCTGAGCTGGCGGAGGAAAGGCTTCTCGATGTTTTGCTGCCGCCAAAGCCTGTGGAGAGGAAGGTGGAAGATCTTATTTCAGACCGACACCTGGAATTGCACGAAGCCGCAGAGCCCCAGCCCATAGATAATACCCGTGAGAAGATGCGCAGGCTTCTCCGCGAGGGGAAGCTTGACGGCCGCTTCGTGGAATTAGAGATCTCGGAAACGAGAAGCGGCCCGATGATAGAAGTATTTACATCTTCCGGCATCGAAGATATGGGGTTGAACATCAAGGAGATGTTTGGAAATATTTTTCCGCAAAAGAAAAAGAAAAGAAGGGTGAAAGTCCCCGAGGCGCTGGAAATATTGGAACAGGAAGAGGCCCAGAGACTGGTGGACATGGACAAGGTTACGAGAACCGCCGTCGAAAGGGTTGAACAGTCGGGTATCATATTCCTCGATGAGATCGACAAGATTGTGGGCAGCGATTCAACGCACGGCCCGGATGTCTCAAGGGAGGGCGTTCAAAGGGACCTCCTGCCCATTGTGGAAGGTTCCACCGTAAACACACGCTATGGAATGGTTAAGACGGACCACATACTTTTTATCTCTGCGGGTGCGTTCAGCTCCTCCAAGCCGTCCGACCTGATCCCGGAGCTTCAGGGGCGGTTTCCTATCAGGGTCGAGTTGGATTCTCTCGGGAAGGAAGAGTTCATCCGCATCCTGACCGAACCGCATAATGCCCTTATCAGGCAGTACATAGAAATGATGGCCACCGAAGAGGTGAAACTTTCATTCACGGATGATGCAATCGCGGAGGTCGCCGAAGTGGCGGCGGTGGTGAACGAAAGAACGGAAAACATAGGGGCCAGGCGGCTCTATACCATTATGGAGACCCTCCTCGATGACATTTCCTTCGATGCCCCCGATATGGCGGGAAAGGAAGTAGTCATTGACGCCAATTATGTGAAGGAGAAACTCGAGAACATCGTCGAGGATGAAGACTTNNCCTTATATACGCAGGTTTTATAACAAGACCATCGTCATCAAGTACGGCGGCCATGCGATGGTCGATGCGGAGCTGAAGAATCAGTTCGCCAAAGATGTGGTTATGATGAAGTACATCGGCATCCATCCCGTGGTTGTTCACGGCGGCGGTCCGCAGATCGGCAGTTTCCTGAAAAAACTGGGCAAGGACTCCAAGTTTGTCCAGGGCATGCGGGTAACTGACGAAGAGACGATGGACATTGTAGAGATGGTCCTCGTAGGCAAGGTCAACAAGGAAATTGTCGGCCTCATTAATCAACACGGCGGCAAGGCCGTGGGGCTGAGCGGAAAGGACGGAGACCTGATCCGGGCGGAAAAATACTATTTGAGTGAAGAGAAGGCAAAGGATACGCCTCCGGAAATTATCGACATCGGCCTCGTGGGGAAGGTCAAGAGCATCAATGCAGAGTTGATCGTTTCCCTTGAGAATAATGGTTTCATTCCCGTCATTGCCCCCACCGGCCGGGGAGACAATGGCGAGACATATAATATAAATGCGGATATCGTCGCCGGTGAAGTGGCGGCCGCGCTTCAGGCGGAGAAACTGGTTCTCTTGACTGATGTGGAAGGCGTCGTCAATGCGGCCGGGCAGTTGGTCAATACCATGACGGACAGGGACGTTGTCAGCATGATAGATGCCGGGACGATAAGTGGAGGCATGTATCCCAAAGTTAAGTGCTGTCTCAAAGCGCTCAAAGGCGGTGTAAAGAAAACCCATATTGTGGACGGGCGCCTCAAGCACGCCGTGCTTCTCGAGATGTTTACGGATAGAGGCATAGGAACGGAAATAGTTCTGTGAGAGATCTTTGAAATTGTCTTCGAAAGTACTCGAGCCTGTTCTCAGCTTAATGATGTATTTCATAGGTAAGGTGGTTGATATATGACAACAGATGAATTGATAGCGCTCTCAGATAAATATATTATGCCCACGTATAAACGCTTTCCCATTGTGCTCGTGAGGGGCGCAGGCGCAAAGGTCTGGGACAGCAACGGGAAAGAATACCTTGATTTTGTTGCAGGGATCGCCGTTTGCAGCCTGGGACACTCGCATCCCAAAGTTGTCGAGGCGATAAAAAAACAGGTGGAGATTCTCACCCATGTGTCCAACCTCTACCATATAGAACCGCAGATTCTTTATGCCCGGATGCTCATGGAGAATTCTTTCGCCAACAAGGCATTTTTCTGCAACAGCGGGGCAGAGGCGAATGAAGCGGCGATAAAACTCGCCCGGAAGTATGCCTATGAAAACATGGGAAAGGGAAAATATGAACTGATTACCATGAAAGACTCTTTCCACGGGCGCACGATGGCGACGGTGACTGCTACCGGACAGACGAAGTTCCAAGTCGGGTTTGCGCCCCTCCTGGAGGGATTCAAACATGTGCCGTTTGACGATATTTCCGCGCTCAGCCACGCGATTACGGATAAGACCTGCGGAGTCATGCTGGAGCCGATTCAGGGAGAAGGGGGCGTAAGGATTCCCGATGACAAATATCTTTCTCAGGTGAGAAAAATCTGCGATGAAAAGGGAATACTCATGATTCTCGACGAGGTTCAGGTGGGGATGGCAAGGACGGGAACCCTTTTCGCTTACGAACATTATAATGTAGAGCCTGATATCGTCACGCTGGCAAAGGCCGTCGGCAACGGCTTTCCCATAGGCGTGATGATGGCCACCGATCGCATTGCATCCGCGTTTCAGCCAGGCAGCCATGCCTCAACCTTCGGCGGAAATCCTCTCGCCATGGCTGCAGCGCTGGCAACCCTGGAGACCATAATGAAGGATGGCATCCTGGAAAATGTGAGGAAGGTCGGGGCCTATTTCACAAAGCGGCTGCACGAGCTGAAAGACAGGTCATCCATCATAAAGGAAATAAGAGGGAGAGGTTTAATTATCGGCATAGAAATCAGCGTTGACGGGTCGCCAATAGTCAACGCATGCATGGAACGGGGCTTATTGATGAATTGCACGGGCGGAAGCGTTCTTCGCTTCGTCCCGCCATTGACTATTACGGAGAAGGATGTAGATGCCGCCGTGGCAATTCTGGGCGAGGTGATTAAAGATAAATGAAAAAGGATTTCCTTAGCCTCTATGATCTTGAACGGGCTGATTTTGAGGCGGTATTCGGAAAGGCTGATAAGGTCAAAAAGATGCTCAAGGCCGGAGTATCACATACGCCGCTTGCCGGGAAGACCCTCGGGATGATTTTTGATAAGTCTTCTACGAGAACCCGGATATCTTTTGAGGTGGGCATTTATCAATTGGGGGGAATGGCTTTATTCCTGAACAATCGCGATACCCAGGTCGGTAGGGGCGAGGATATCTCCGATACGGCAAGGGTCATGTCAAGGTATCTTGATGCTGTTGTGATAAGGACATATTCCCAGTCCTTTGTGGAAGACTTCGCCCGGTATGCCACTATTCCCGTTATCAACGGCCTGACGGACGAGCAGCATCCCTGTCAGATTTTGAGCGATCTTTTCACTATCAAAGAGAAGAAGGGCAGATATGAAGGATTGAAGGTTGCATATGTGGGAGACGGCAACAATGTGGCAAACTCTTGGATCGACGCTGCAGCCAGGCTCCCCATCCGGCTCGGCCTTGCATGTCCGGAAAAATACGAGCCCGCGCCGAATATATTGGAAAGGGGCACGAAAAAGGCCGAAGGCGGCATAACTCTCTATCGCAATCCCGCTGATGCCGTGAAGGATGCAGATGTAATCTATACTGACGTCTGGACGAGTATGGGTCAGGAGGCGGAAAAGGAGGAGAGAAAAAAAATATTCAGTGGGTATCAGGTCAATGGGGAATTGCTTTCCCGTGCGCGGAAAGATGCCATTGTCATGCACTGCCTGCCCGCCCACCGGGGCGAGGAAATAACAGATGATGTTATCGGCGGCTCCCATTCCGTGGTCATCGATCAGGCGGAGAATCGCCTTCATGTGCAGAAGGCGGTTATGGAGATATTGATTTTAGGAGGATAAGGTCTTGGCAGATAAGGTTAAAAAAGTTGTATTGGCTTATTCAGGAGGACTGGACACATCCGTCATTCTGAAATGGTTGATTGAGACGTACAAGTGTGAGGTAATTGCCTTTGCGGCCGATATAGGTCAAGAGGAAGAACTGGACGGTCTCAGGGAAAAGGCGCAAAAAACGGGCGCCAGCAAGGTCTATATAGACAATTTACAGGAAGAATTCGTGAGGGACTTCGTGTTTCCGGCTCTCCGAGCCAACGCCATCTACGAGGGCACCTATCTCATGGGCACATCGCTCGCGAGGCCTCTCATTGCAAAAAGACAAATCGAGATTGCTGTGGAAGAAGGGGCCGATGCAGTCTCCCATGGTTCAACGGGCAAGGGTAATGATCAGGTGCGATTTGAGCTGACGTATACGGCCTTGAACCCGGCCATCAGGATCATTGCTGCATGGCGGGACCCGAACTGGCTCTTTGATTCGCGAGGATCCATGATCGATTTTGCGCGGAAGCACAGCATTCCTGTTGCCATAACAAAGGAAAAGCCGTACAGCAGCGACAGGAACCTACTCCATATTTCTCACGAGGGCGGGATCCTCGAAGACCCCTGGATGGAGCCGCATGAAGATATGTTTGTACTCACGACGGCTCCCGAGAAAGCGCCTGACCTTGCTGCATACGTAGAAATCGATTTCCGGAAAGGGAATCCCGTAGCAATAGACGGGGTGAAGATGAGCGGCGCAAAGCTTCTCCGCAGCATGAACAAATTGGCGGGCGCCAATGGCATCGGCAGGGTCGACATGGTGGAAAACCGGTTTGTCGGTATGAAATCGAGGGGTGTTTATGAAACCCCCGGCGGTACGGCGCTCTGGGCCGCACATCGTGCCGTAGAATCTATTACGATGGACCGCGAAGTGATGTTGATGCGTGATTCTCTCATTCCCAAGTATGCACAGCTCGCATACAATGGTTTCTGGTATTCACCGGAGATGAAGGTGCTGCAGAAGTTCATCGACGAAACGCAGGAAAATGTTACTGGTACTGCGCGGCTGAAACTGTACAAAGGGAATTGCATCGTTGTCGGACGCAAGTCGCCGAACTCGCTTTACAGCGAAGAATTCGTCACCTTCGAAAAAGACAGGGTCTACGATCAGAAAGACGCCACCGGCTTCATAAGGCTCAATGCCCTGAGGCTGAAGATTCAGGCGTTTATGAAAAAAGGAAAAATGTAAGGACAAGCTGATGCCAGGAAAACAGAAAAAACCGTGGGGCGGGCGGTTCAGCCGGCCGACAGCTGAGATGGTAGAGGCCTTCACCGCTTCTATTCATTTTGATAAACGCCTCTATCGTTACGACATCGAGGGGAGCATTGCCCATGCGCGGATGCTTTCCAAGCAGAAAATTATTTCCAGGAAGGACGGGAGGGTCATAGTTAAGGGGCTTATGGACATCCTTCACAAAATTGAAAAGGGGCGATTTACATTCAAGCCCGAGGATGAAGATATTCACATGGCCATCGAAAAGGTCCTGATAGAGAAGACAGGAGCCGCGGGCGGCAGGCTCCATGCAGGAAGGAGCAGAAACGATCAGGTTTCGCTCGACGTCCGCATGTACCTGAGAGATGAAATCCTGCAGATTGTGGGGGTGGTGTCGCGGCTGAAGTCATCTCTCATTTCGTTGGCCGGCAACGAAGACGGCACAATCCTGCCGGGATATACGCATATGCAGAGGGCGCAGCCCGTCCTCTTAGCGCATTATCTTCTGGCCTACTGGGAAATGCTCGACAGGGACGAAGAACGATTATGGGAATGCCACAGGCGGGTGAACATCATGCCCCTGGGCTCGGCTGCCCTGGCAGGGACAGGCCTGCCCATAGACAGGGCATATGTCGCAAGACTGCTGAAATTTCCGGAGATATCCCGCAACAGCATGGACGCCGTATCGGATCGTGACTTTGTCGCGGAATTTATTTTCGTTGCCTCTCTTCTGATGATGCACATGAGCCGGTTCTGTGAGGACCTCGTCATCTGGTCAACGGGTGAGTTTCAGTTTGTGGAGATCTCTGACGCCTTTACCACAGGAAGCAGCATCATGCCGCAGAAGAAGAATCCCGACGTGGCCGAGCTTGTCCGCGGAAAGGCGGGACGGGTGTATGGAGACCTTATTTCCGTGCTGACCATGATGAAGGCACTTCCCATGACATATAACAGGGATCTCCAGGAGGATAAGGAACCGCTCTTCGATGCAGTTGATACAGTAAAGAGTTGCGTCGGCATTCTGTGTGAGATGGCGCCGCATTTGAAGTTCAACAGAGAGAAAATGCTGCAAGCAGCATCCGGCGGGTTTTCAACGGCGACGGATGTGGCTGAATATCTCGTCATGAGAGGCGTTCCTTTCCGGGAAGCCCACGAGGTTGTCGGGCGGCTCGTTGCGTATTGTATCGAGATGAAAAAGGACATGCGGGCTCTGACGTTGGCGGCATTCCGGCGGTTCCACAGGGGCTTTGAGGAAGACATCTATACATTTCTCAAGGTGGAGCATGCGGTGCAGTCAAAGAAGAGCCCCGGCGGGACTGCGAGGAGAAACGTTTCGCTGCGGCTCAAAGGTATCAGAGGTAAGAAGAAGTGACAAAGACTCTCAGATTGCTGATTACGGTTTTATGTTCTGTTATGGTCCTTGGGGGAGTGCTTTACGGCTGCGGGAAGAAAGGTGATCCGCGGCCTTCCGGCGTCTTGCCGCCAAATGCAATTTCTGATCTGAAAGCGAGTCTTGCTGATTACGGGGTTGTTCTCCGGTGGACCATCCCGGAAGCAAAAGGCGGCATTCAGAAATACAAGGTCGAGAGAAGTGAGCTTCTTGCGAAGGGGGCCGCCTGCCCGGAGTGTCCGCGCGACTACGCTCTTGTGGCTGACCTTGCATCCAACGACCCCAAGCTGGCGAAGGAAGGGACGAATATTGCAATCTATCTGGACTCCGGAATTAAGGCGGGGTATCTTTACACGTATCGCATTGTAACGTGCGATTTGTCGGGTCTTTGCAGCCAGGCCTCCAATATCGCGGAAGCTGTGGTCAGTCCTGATTTTACGCGGGGAAAGGAAGGACCCGGAAAGAGATGAATCGACCAGAAAGAGAAGAATTGTTGTTTTCAATGCCGGGAGCAAATGAATTACTTTCACTATAAAGATAATGCGCTCTGGTGCGAGGACGTTCCCGTCACAGAGATTGCCGGGAAAGTGGGGACGCCATTTTATCTCTACAGCGACAGGACGCTGAAACACCATTTCCGCGTGTTCGATGCGGCTTTTTCCGGCGTTCCGCATCTTACGTGCTTTGCTGTTAAGTCCAATTCAAATATTGCCGTGCTGAGAATTTTCATTGCCGAGGGAGGCGGCGTGGATATAGTCTCCGGAGGGGAGCTGTATCGGGCGCTCCAGGCGGGAGTTGACACGCGCAAGGTCGTTTATTCAGGAGTGGGGAAGAAGGTCGATGAAATCGAATATGCCTTGGGCGCGGATATTCTGATGTTCAATGTGGAGTCTTCGCAGGAACTCGAGGTGATCAACAGCTGTGCCGAAAGGCTAAGGAAAAAGGCTCGCATTGCATTGAGGATCAACCCGGATGTTGATCCCGAAACCCATCCCCACATATCGACGGGGCTCATGAGCAATAAATTCGGGATCGACATCAAAAAGTCTCTCGAAGAATACCGCCGGGCGCGGACACTGGGACAGTTGGAAATTAAAGGAGTGAGCTGCCATATCGGATCCCAGGTGACAAAGATCTCACCCTTTCTTGACGCCCTCGAACGTATCAAGAAGCTTGTACGGCTGCTGCGGGCCGACGGCATGGATATCAAGTATCTCGATCTCGGAGGAGGCCTCGGCATTGCCTACGATAAGGAGGATGTCCCTCATCCCTCGGAGTACGCCAAGGCCATTATCGATGCTTCAAAAGATATAAATTGTACTTTCATTTTTGAGCCGGGAAGGGTAATTGTGGGTAATGCGGGAATTCTGGTCACGGAGGTTCTCTATACGAAAAGCAATGACGCGAAAAACTTTATCATCATTGACGCCGGGATGAACGATTTGGCCCGTCCCAGTCTCTATAATTCGTACCACCGGATCCTGCCGGTTATTGACAAAGAGAGAGAGGAGATCATAGCCGACGTAGTCGGGCCCATTTGCGAATCCGGCGACTACCTGGCGAAGGGAAGAGAAATCTCCAGATTTGAAAGAGGGGAGTTGATGGCGGTCATGAGCGCCGGTGCGTATGGCTTCACGATGTCATCCAACTATAATTCAAGAGGCAGGATACCGGAAGTCCTTGTCCACGACGACCAATTTTTTGTAATTAGAAAAAGAGAGGTTTACGGGGATTTAATCCGGGGAGAGGTGATACCCGAATTTTTAAGATAAGGAGCGATTATGTTTAGTGGAGCAATTGTGGCAATCGTCACGCCTTTCAAAAAAGGAAAAGTGGATGAGAAATCCCTGCGGGAACTGATTGAGTTTCAGATCAAGAATGGGACAGACGGTATTGTTCCGTGTGGAACCACAGGCGAATCCTCGACTCTGTCTCATGAGGAGCACGACAGGGTGATTGAAATAACGATAGATGCCGCAAGGAAAAGAGTCCCGGTCATCGCCGGCACCGGTTCGAACAGCACGGATGAAGCCCTGCGGCTGACGAGGCATGCCCATGAGGCCGGGGCAGACGGGACGCTGCTGGTCTGCCCGTATTATAACAGGCCGACCCAGGAGGGCCTCTATCAGCATTTCAAGACTATCGCACAAAGCGTTCCGATCCCGATTATCCCGTACAATATCCCGAGCAGGACCGGCGTTAATCTGCTGCCGGAGACCGTCGCGAGACTCGCGAAGATAAGCAATATCGTGGGAATAAAAGAGGCGTCAGGCTCTTTGCAGCAGATGCAGGATGTAATCAGTCTCTGCGGCGATAAATTTGACGTCCTCTCAGGAGATGATTTTTTTACCTTCCCCCTGTTGGCGATAGGCGGCAGAGGTGTTGTTTCCGTTGTTTCCAATATTGTCCCTGCGGACATGGCGGCCATGGTAGACGCCTTCGCGGCGGGTGACATCAAGAAGGCGCAGAAGCTGCATCACAGGCTTGTTCCATTGATTGATGCACTCTTCATAGAAACCAACCCGGTACCGGTAAAAGCTGCGCTCGCCATGATGGGCAAGATCGCCTACGATGTGCGGCTTCCCATGTACAAGATGTCGGATGGCAACTATGAAAAATTAAAGGGCGTCATGAAGAATTACGGGCTTATCTCATAATGAGAGATGCTTTTGTCATACCCGAAAGTATTTATCGGGTATCCAGCTCTTGAAGATCGCACAAAATCTGGATTCCCGCTCAAAAGCACTGCGGGAATGACAGGTGGCACAAGAACCCTGACGATGATGTGTTTTGGTTTTCGCTTGCGATGACAATATACATGATATTGCGGTGTAGATTTTAGAAGTCCTTAAAAAATGTTTTAGCGACACAGGAGATTACGGATGATCAAAGCGATCGTTACCGGCGCCGGCGGCAGGATGGGAGGCAGGATTATAAGCCTTCTTTCTGAGGATAGGGAGATAAAACTGGCAGGCGCCGTGGAGCAGAAAGGGCATGCTGCAATCGGTCAGGATATAGGGGAGAAGCTTGGTCTCGGCAAGACCGGCGTCCTTGTCGATGATAACCTTGTAGCATGCATCGAAAAAGGCGACGTGGTCATCGATTTCACGCATCATGAGGTATCGGTGGGCCATCTCGAGGTCGCCCGCGAAAAAGGGCGGGCGATAGTGATAGGCTCCACCGGCTTTACCGCAGATGAAATGACGCGAATAAAAAAGATTGCGGCCGGAGCGCGCTGCGTCCTCTCGCCGAACATGAGCATCGGCGTAAATGTCATGTTCAAGGTTCTCGAGTACGTGGCCGGGATACTCGGGGATGATTACAATGTCGAGATAGTTGAGGCGCACCATAATTTGAAAAAGGACGCTCCCAGCGGCACGGCCATGAAAATGGCGCAGATCATATCGGAGAAACTGGGACGTGACCTAGAAAAGGTCGGCGTCTTCGCAAGAAAGGGCATGGTTGGTGAAAGGACTAAGTCCGAGATCGGCATTCAAACACTGAGGGCCGGGGATATAGTGGGAGAACATACGGTCATGTTTGGCGGCGCGGGTGAGAGACTGGAATTCATTCACCGCGCCCACAGCCGGGACAACTTCGCAAGGGGCGCCATACTGGCGGCGAAGTGGATTGTAAATCAGAAAAACGGTCTGTACGATATGCAGGATGTCCTGGGGATGAGGGGGAAGTGACATCAGGTGCAAGCGCAATTGCCAGATGATCTCCGCGGAGTTGTCGCGTTTATTGGTGTAGGCTCCAATATGGATGATCCTGCGGTAAGATGTGGAGAAGCTGTTTGTTTCCTGTCGCAGGCAAGCGGCATAAGGGTTCTCCGGCAGTCGTCCTTCTACCGGACGGAACCTGTCGGATTCGAAAAGCAGGACTGGTTTATTAACGCGGTAGCAGAGATAAGAACGGTCTTGACGCCGCAAGAGCTGCTGAAAGCTACGCAAGAGATTGAGGACAAGATGGGACGGCCAAAAGGAGCAAGGTGGGGACCGCGGGTTATAGATCTCGACATCCTTCTTTATGGTCAGGAGGTCGTTGAGGATGATGACCTGGTAATTCCCCATCCCGAGCTTCACAAGAGACGCTTCATTCTTGAACCCCTCTGTGAAATAGCGTCATATGTGATTCATCCGGTTTTTGGACTTTCCATGCACGGACTGATGGACAGACTCGATGATGACAGCAGGGTTTATCTGTACCGCACAAATGGAGAGCCATGCTTAGCTTGATTCGCTTAGTTATTTTTGCTTTTCTCATTTACCTTGCTTACAGGGTCGTCAAATGGATAATCCTGTCGCCGGGCATCAAGGGCCGGGATATGTCCGGGCATCAGGTGCCTGCCGCGCCAGGCGAGGACCTGGTGGAGGACCCGTTCTGTCATATATATGTACCGATGAGTCAGGCGCACAAAGCAACTATTGACGGGCAGGATTTATATTTTTGCAGTGAAAAGTGTTTGGATAAATACATATCGGAACACTCAACAAAGAAAGCGCAGGGGGCCGCATGAAATTTTTTATTGATTCTGCAAACATTAACGAAATTAAGGAAGGCATCAGCCTGGGGATGGTCGACGGCGTGACGACCAACCCGTCGCTGATTGCCAAAGAGAAGAGGGGATTCGAAGAGGTTGTAAAGGAGATCCTCGAAGTGGTCGACGGACCGGTGAGTCTGGAGATCATTGGCTTGGAGGCAAAGGGCATGGTCCGCGAAGGTAAGAAGCTCGCGAAGCTGGGCAAAAACGCCGTAATAAAGGTTCCCATGACCACGGAGGGCTTGAAAGCAACAAGGATTTTTGCAGACGCCGGAATCAGGGTTAATCAGACACTGATTTTCTCGGCGGTACAGGCCCTGATGGCGGCAAAAGCCGGTGCCGCGTATGTCAGCCCCTTCGTAGGTAGGCTCGATGATATTTCTCACGACGGGATGGGATTAGTGGAGCAGATCATCACGATTTTTGATAACTATGGCTTTGAAACGGAGAGCATCGTGGCGAGCGTGAGACATCCGCTGCATGTGCTGGAAGCGGCGCTGATGGGCGCTGATATCGCGACCATTCCCTTTAATGTGATCGAAAAGCTCGCCAAGCATCCGCTGACGGATAAGGGGATAGAGATGTTTTTAGCCGACTGGAAAAAAGTCCCCAAGAACAGATAACGGGCACGGGCATGCTGATATGATCGGTCTCATAAAAAAATCTTTTGGCCGGCTGCCGGATCTGATGGAGAAGGGGGCGCGCCTAAACTTTCCCAACATAATAACCATCCTCCGGGTTACCGTCATTCCCGTGTTATTTTTTCTCCTTCTTTCTCCCGGCAGAGACGGGAGTCTCATAATTGCGGGATTATTTATTCTTGCCGCACTTACGGACCTACTTGACGGGTATCTGGCCAGGAAATATGAGATCGTCACTGTGATGGGGAAATTCCTCGATCCTATCGCGGACAAGCTGATCGTCAATACGGCGATGATCCTGATGATTCCCATAGGGCGCATCTCTGCGTGGATTGTCGCCATCATAATCATCAGGGACTTCGTCGTCGACGGGGTAAGGGCAATAGCCCAGTCTGAGGGCTTTGTCATTCAGGCAAGCAGGCTCGGCAAGCGGAAAACCCTTTGCCAAATATTTGCCGTATCCGCCCTCATGATTCATTATCCCTTTCTCGGCGCGGATGCCCATGCAGTCGGAACGGTAATACTCTACATTGCCCTTGTGCTATCCGTCACGTCGGGCATAGATTATTTGATAAAGTTTTATGAGAATATCATGAGCAGATAAGAAGGATGGCAATGATCGATATTCCCAAAGCAGATTATTCATCCTTTGATAGCCCCCTGATCTCATCCTCTTTGTTTTACCCGCGCCCCGAGTCGGGTGCATCCGCTGACGATGGAACTGTCGAATCAATCCTTATCCCAGTTGAAAAAGATGTTGTGGTTGGCGCCAGGTTGCATATGGCCGGAGCCGAAGCTGCAACAATTATTTTTTTTCACGGCAACGGCGAGATCGTTGCTGATTATGACGAGCTCGGGATTGTCTACAACGATATGGGCATAAATTTCTTTCCCGTTGATTACAGGGGCTACGGCCGCTCTACAGGCAGGCCCACGGTTACCGCCGTAATGAGGGACTGCCACACCGTCTTCGGGTACGCAAGAAAGCAATTAAAGGAAAAAGGATACACCGGCCCCATCATAGTAATGGGGAGATCTCTGGGAAGCGCTCCGGCCCTCGAACTGGCATTTCATTATAGAAATGATATTGCCGGCCTCATCATCGACAGCGGCTTTGCCTACGCAGGTCCGCTGCTGCTTCTTTTCGGTACCGACATGCAGGCCTTAGGCATAAGTGAAGAGCAGGGGTTCCGGAACCTCGATAAGATGCACAGTTTCGATAAACCCACGCTTGTAATTCATGCAGAATTCGACCACATTATTCCTTTCTCTGAAGGGCGGCTTCTCTTTGAGACGAGTACGTCACGGGATAAAAAATTTCTGAAAATCCCGGGGGCGAATCATAACGACATTTTTTCGCATGGCTTGTCGGCATATCTGGAGTCCGTGAAGTGGCTGGTGGACAAGAGCGGCGAGCCTCGGGCAAAATAATGGTTTAAATTGAATTTCTATTGACAAACGGGTTCAATCTGATATACGAAGCGTACTTCATGAGCGGGCGTAACTCAGGGGTAGAGTGCCACCTTGCCAAGGTGGACGTCGACGGTTCAAATCCGTTCGCCCGCTCCATTTATTTGGCGGCATAGCCAAGTGGTTAAGGCAGCGGTCTGCAAAACCGTTATTCATCGGTTCGAATCCGATTGCCGCCTCCAGATAAGATTGAGGGGTTATCCATTTCAGGTTAACCCCTTTTTAAGTTATGACTACATCTTTCCCTAAAGCCGTCTTTCCCCGTCAAGTTGACTTACCTAACAGGGTTGCAGTTCATATCCAAAAGTGATTAATGAAAGATTGAAAAGTGGTTTGGTGGTCTTCTAAAGCGATTTACTAAGTTTACTTGACGGGCCCAATTAGAAGAAACTCTTATTCTGGGTCTATCCCATATTTTCTTATTTCCTGTATCATTATATGTTGCCACTCGGATATACGATCATATAAATTGATAGATTCATCTTTGTTCTCAACCATTAAAATTGCCCACGAGAGGTTTAAGGGATTAACGTTACGAAGCATACGGAGAACTTCTTTTGCTAAACGTGGATCCCCTGTCGCCGTGTAACGTCTTTTAACATAAGTTTTTGCAATATCTATTGGGCTCATCCCTGGGTTTCTTTCTTTTATCGTCTTCCAACCTTGTGCAACAGCTCTCGCTGTTCCACCAACATGACCATTTCTTGCGAACAACTTAGCAAAGCCCATATTGCCCAATAATCCTTGTTTTTTTTGTCACGGTTCATTCCTGAGGAACACGCTCATATGGCTATTATAGTAAACGGCCTAATTAAGTTGACATAGATGTTTTATTTTTTTGGGTTTCCAACG
>PLMX01000174.1 GCA_003142635.1 Syntrophaceae bacterium
TACTGATAACACTCAGTGGCGCGCCAGTCCTCGACCCTACTGACGAGGGGGAGCTGGAGATAGAACTATTTGGCGACTACGCCAGCTCTCTACTCTACTGCAGCCTACGATTCCGCCGGTTGAGTAATCTTGAAAAATCAGTAACTGGATTTTCTGTTTAGTCCTTCCTGTATTCGTTAATTGACGATTTTTGAAAACTATGCAAGATTACAATCGCTAATGGTTGAAATTCGAGAGGGACCGATCCATTTGACGCAAGAAAATTGAATAAGTGAGGGAACGCCATGGCCGATCCAATGAAAGTAGTCTTAAAGATTACGTCTGTAAAGGGAACCTGTGCAGCAGGGCACAAGGTAGGGGAGGAATTTGATTTAAGTAAAGACTTTGTCCTGGGATACTCAGGCAACGGCAAGGCTCTTTGCCCCTCTGCATTTTATGCTGCTTTCCCGAATTGGCGGGTTCTGCGTTTTGGCGGGGAACTACCGTGGGAAGAAGATAAGGATACAGCCCATGTGGCCTGCCCTGACCCACTGAACCCCCTGATTATGGAATTGAGAAGGATCAGAGAGTAGAAGGTTTCTTCTGTGGTGATTGTTCGTATGTATGTCTTCCTGAAGTCAGTAAACAGCATTGGTGAGGAAAAGTTGATGATTTCAGATGGTAAAAAAGTATTTTGATGGCCCTAAATGATATTGACTTTATACTTGAGAAGAATATTGATGGACCCATAAACGAACTGTTCTGATTCTCATAATTTTTCATCATCTTTGCATATTATACGGGTGGGTTAATGTTTAAGGGAATCCATGATAAGCCCAGTTGTTTGAATAGACCCCATCCACACACTGATCCGGTGCAGCCGGCATGGCTTTTGTGGTGGAAGACAAATGATCCTAAGGGCAAGACCATGACTGAGAAAGAGACCCGTTCAGGCCAGATAGAGCTGGAGCTGCAGCTGCAGAACAAGGAGCTGCGCCAGAAGCAGGAGGAACTGTCCTGCCGCGCGGGCTCGGTACTTCGACCTCTACGATCTGGCGCCGGTAGGCTATTGCACCATCTCCGAAGAGAGGCTGATCCTGGAGGTCAGCCTCACCGCCGCGACTCTGCTGGGCGTGGCCCGGGGCATGCTGGTCAAGCAGCCGATCTCCAGCTTCATCCTCAAAGAGGACCAGAACATCTACTATCTTTGCCTCAAACAACTCTTTAAAACGGGCACGCCGCAGTCGTGCGAAATGCGAATGGTTAAAAAGGAAGGAACGGCATTCTTGGTGCGGGATGTGGAAGTGGCGGCCGTTCTGTCGCTTCGCAACGAAGTCCTGCTCCAGACCAGGAGCGACGGCATTCATCGCCGAAAAAAAGCGCTCAAGAGACGCGAATCAAGAAACGTGCAAGTCATTGCGAAGCAAGGGAGACGGAATTATTCGGGGGGGACAGGCGTGTGACAGAT
Organism: Syntrophaceae bacterium; assembly: GCA_003142635.1. GTDB lineage: Bacteria > Desulfobacterota > Syntrophia > Syntrophales > UBA2185 > Fen-1135. The sequence goes on from PLMX01000174.1 coordinate 1,448, forward strand.
CGAACGAGTATATCAGGCATCACCGAGCAGCGCTCCGTATTCGTCAAGCGGCTCCTGGCGATCGTCGTGGTGACGAATTTGTTCTTTATCGGCCTGGCGTGCTTCTCACTGCAGCGGGCCAGGCTGCAATACGAGGAACGCGCCGAGATTACGACGCAGAACCTGTCGCAAGCGTTGGCGGGAAACATCGCCGACACGGTCGACAAGATCGATCTGACCGTGCTCACTGTGGCCGACGAAGTGGAGAAGCAGCTTGCCAGGGGCGGCATCAACGCGCGGATGCTGAATGCGTTTATTGTCCGGCACCATACCCGCCTGCCGGTTCTGGACGGTCTGCGCGTGGTGAACGCTCAGGGGGAGAACGCGTACGGCATCGGCATAACTCCTGGCGCGCGGCGGACCAGCCTTACCGATCGTGCCTACTTTGTCCGCCTGCGCAGCGATCCGAAGGCGGGGGTGGTTTTCTCCGAGCCGGTGGTGGGGCGCATCAGCAAGAAATGGTCGATCATCCTCGCGCGCAGGGTCAATCAGCCGGATGGTTCGTTCGCCGGGCTCGTCTACGGTACGATTGCGCTGGAGCACTTCCTCACGATATTCTCCTCCCTCGATGTCGGCAAGCACGGAGTGATTACATTGCGCGATGAGGAACTGGCTCTTATTGCGCGCTATCCGGAGCCACAGGAAATCAACAAGGTAGTTGGAAAGAAGAATGCATCCCCCGAGTTGCAGAACGCGGTTCAGGAGCGAAAGGATGCCGGCAGCTATCACACCGCTCGGGGTTTCTCCAATGTTCAACGAACCTACTCGTACCACAAGGTCTCCAATCGCCCCCTCTACGTCATCGTCGGGCTATCTTACGAGGACTACCTTGACGCATGGCGGAGCGAGGCTGCCGGGGTTTCGGCACTGGTGGCGCTCTTCATCTTCGGCACGTTCGTATCGTCATGGCTGGTTTACCGTGGTTGGATGCGCAGAGCTACCGCTGTCCAAACCCTGACGCGGCACGAAGAGGCGATGCGGGAAAGCGAGATGCGGCACCGCCTGCTGTTCGATAACTCGCGGGACGCCATGATGACCCTTACCCCGCCTTTGTGGAAGTTCACCTCGGGCAATCCGGCAGCGTTGGAGATGTTCGGGGCCAGGGATGCGGCGGAGTTCGCCGCGCTGGGACCCTGGGATGTATCCCCCGAACGGCAGCCCGACGGCAGCCCCTCGGTCGACAAGGCCCGGGAAGCGATCGAGGCGGCCCTGCGCAATGGTTACCGCTTCTTCGAGTGGACGCACCGGCGGCTGGAAGGCGCAGATTTCCCCGCCACCGTGTTGCTGACCAAAATCGAAATGGCCGGCCAGACATTTGTCCAGGCCACCGTGCGCGACATCAGCGCCCAGAAGCGGGCCGAGGAGGCGCTGCGGACTGCGGTGCAGGCCGCCGAGGCGGCCAACCGGGCGAAGAGTGTGTTTTTGGCCAACATGAGCCATGAGATTCGCACGCCCATGAGCGGGGTGCTCGGCATGACGGGGCTGCTTTTGGAGACTCCCCTTACGGACAGGCAGCGTAACTATGCAAAGAAGATCCGGACAAGCGGCGAATCGCTGCTTGCCGTCCTCAACGATATCCTGGATTTTTCGAAGGTCGAGGCCGGAAAACTGGCTCTCGAAAGTATCCCTTTCTCGCTGGAAGAGGTGATCGGCAACGTGGTGAATATCTTCGGCCCCCAGGCTGCGGAGAAGGGGATCGAGCTGCACACCGCCATCGACCCGGAGCTTCCCGCCGCTCTGCTGGGCGACCCCCAGCGCCTGACCCAGTTGATCAACAACCTGACGGGCAATGCCGTCAAGTTCACGCCGGCGGGCGACATCCGGCTTTCGGTCAAGGTCCGGCGGCAGACTGCGGCGGGCGTTGAGTTGGAAATTTCGGTGCAGGATACGGGCATTGGCATGACGGAGGATGAGTTGTCGCGGTTGTTCACGGCATTCAGCCAGGCGGATGCCTCCACGACCCGTCGCTTCGGTGGAACCGGCCTGGGGCTGGCGATCAGCCGGCAGTTGCTCGAACTCATGGGGGGGACGATCCGGGCGGAGAGTACGCCCGGCAAGGGAAGCATCTTCACGGTTGTTCTTTCCTTACAAGTCGCTACGGGTATCATGGGGCAGAATTTCCCGGGGCGTCCCGGGACGCCCCGGGAACGATTCACAGGCGTCCGGGCGCTGGTGGCGGAGGATCACGATATCAACCGGGAGATTATCGTTGAGCTGCTGCGGCAGGCGGGTATCGAGGCGGACACTGCCAAAAACGGCAGGGAGGCCGTGGAGATGGTCCATACGCAGGACTATGATATTCTGTTCATGGATATCCAGATGCCGGAGATGGACGGTTTTACGGCCACGCGGGAGATTCGCAAACTGGACAGGGAGGGTGTTGACCGTCTGCCCATCCTCGCCATGACCGCCCACGCCTTGACCGGCGACAGGGAGAAGAGTCTGGATGCCGGGATGAACGATCATCTCACCAAACCGATTGATCGCGACGCGCTGGCCGACGCGCTGCGGCGATGGCTTCCCCGGGAAAAATGCGCAGTGGTCGCCGCCGATGAGCCGGACCAGGCGTCGGACCGGGGCAGTCTGTCCATCCCGCCGTTGCCGGGACTGGATATGAAAGCGGGGCTGAACCGGCTTAACGGCAACCTGAAACTCTACCTGAAGCTTCTGCGCGATTTCGTCACCGGGTACGGGGAAACGCCCGAACAACTGCTGCAGGAACTGCGGACAGACCGGCGGGAGGATGTGGTTCGCCGGGTCCATACCATCCGGGGGGTTGCCGGGAATCTCGGCGGGAAGGACCTGGAAGTCGCCGCTGCGGAGTTGGAAAAGGCCTCCCGGGAGGCGGAGAATGGCGTCCCTTTTGCGCTGGGAGAACCCCTGCGCGTCTTTATCGACCGTCACGAGGCGATGATCACGGCCATTGGCTTCGTCCTTTCCCAGCAGCCGGTTGTCTCGGCGGCCAAACCGGAAGGTCCGCAGGGGGATGCGGCAGAAATGCGTCTGTTGCTGGAGCGTTTGAAGAAGGCCCTAGTGAGTGAAGAACCCCGATCCTGCAAGGAAATCCTGGGGGCGCTGCTGCAAAGACGGTGGTCCGAGGGCCATGAGGCCGTCCTGGCGGATGTGAACCGCTTGGTTCAGCACTACCGCCTCGCGGACGCCCTTGCCCTCCTCGACAGAGAATTTAAAGATATCATGGGAAAAATGGAGGAAAGAACCAATGATTGAGACAAGACCGACCCTGCTGGTGGTGGATGACGCGGCCGCCAATATCGACATACTCCTCGAGGCCCTGGGCGAAGATTACACCGTGCGCGTTGCCACCGACGGCGCCGCCGCCCTGGGAAGCGTGAAAAAATCCCTGCCCGATCTGATCCTCCTGGATGTGATGATGCCGGGCGTGGACGGCCTCGAGGTCTGCCGCCGACTGAAGGATGATCCGACCTCGCGGGACATCCCGATCATCTTTCTCACCGCCCTGAATGAGGATGCCGATGAGGCGCGCGGCCTGGAGTTGGGCGCCGTTGATTACATCACCAAACCCTTCAACCCGGCCATCGTCAAGGCCCGCGTCCGCAACCACCTGGAACTGAAAAAACACCGGGACCACCTGGAAGAACTCGTCAAACAGAGAACCACCGATCTGGAACGCACCCAGGAAGCCACCATCGCCGGCATGGCGTTGCTGGCCGAATACCGGGACCCCGAGACGGGCGGGCATATCCAGCGGACTAAGCACTATGTCCGATCCCTGGCTGAGGCCCTGTCTGTGGAATATCCCCACGAACTCACCCCCGCGAACATTGATCTCCTCTATCAATCCACCCCGTTGCACGACATCGGCAAGGTCGCCATTCATGATTCCGTCCTGTTAAAACCCGGGGAATTGACGCCGGAGGAGTTCGCCGAAATCCGGCTTCACACCATCATCGGCAGCGAGGTCATCCGCAAGGTCGAGGCGTTTGTTGGCGCCAGCTCCTTTCTCCGCCTGGCGCGTGAAATCACCGAATTCCACCATGAGCGCTGGGACGGCTCCGGTTACCCGCACGGACTAAAGGGGGAAGCGATCCCCCTGAGCGCGCGTCTGATGGCCATCGCCGACATCTATGACGCCCTCATCAGCCAGCGCACCTACAAGCCACCCTACTCCCACAAGAGAGCCTTCGATATTATCACCAACGGCGATGTACGAACTCAACCCGGGCATTTCTCTCCGGTTGTCCTGAAGGCCTTCCGGGCGGTTCATCCGGAATGGACGCACATAGCCGCCAGATTCTCGGTTTAATTAGGTTTAATTAGTTAATTAGAGTTAATTAAGGGTAAATTGGGGACAGCTGTCCCTAATATCCCCTAATATCTTAATATCTAAATCGTATCAGAAATGGGGACAGCACCCATTTATTCGCCCTTCTTAGGCCTGCCACGGGGCAGCGCAACAAGTCTTCTGCCTACCGCCTGCTCGATCTTTCTTATAAACTTCTCATCTCCACACGGACGTCCTGTTTTCGTATTCTCTCTCAGTGCTTGGGTAGTTCCGGCGTCGTCTTTTTCTTCCATTCCTTGATCTCTTTAACAAGATAACAATCCATGGCCAGTATCTGGTCTCTCATCTTTTTTATGTGGCTCTTTGCGCTCGACCAGTTATAGTTCTCCGCCTTTTTAACTACTCTGGCGCTCACCGGGTTGTTCTCCACGTAACAAATGGCTGCATACACGTGCTTCTCATCCAATGCACATGAAACATCCGAACCTAAAACTTCCATTTCTTTACTCACGACAAAAATAAATAACTTCCCGTAGTCAAGCATTCGGCAATTTTGATGGCTATCCACCATTTCAATCGATAAGTGCGCCATGTTTGACTTCAATGGGATTTTCGTCTTGACACGGTGCATCATAAGTGTTACACTTCCTCAAGAAGGAGAAAGAACCATGCCCACCAAAAATCCGAGAGTAAACATTGTTGTTGAGCCGCCGCTGTATACTGTTATGCATGACCTTGCAACCAGTGAGGGCGTTTCCATGTCAACCATTGCCCGTGACCTTATACGGGAGGCAATTGACTTGCGGGAAGATGTCGCCCTTGCAGCTCTTGCCGATACACGAATGAAGACATTTGACAGAAAAGTGGCGCTTTCGCATAAAGATGTGTGGAAATGATTCATGTCGTTCACATTGCACTATCATCCCGCTGTTCGCGTTCAGGATTTGCCCCTTATCGATCGAAGAACAAAAGACAGGATCCGTAAAACCATAGAAGAACGGTTGCAGACCGCACCTCATGACTATGGAAAGCCTTTGCGAAAGTCACTGAAAGGCTACTGGAAGCTCCGTGCTGGTGATTACCGGGTCGTGTTCAAGGTGATCGAATCCGAGGTATGGATTCTTGGCATTAGGCATCGGAAATCGGTTTATATGGACATTGGTGCGAGGATGTAAAGGCTTTAGTAGTTTCGTCACATTTATAAGTCTGCTGTGCTTTATCCAAGCATTGGAGGTATTCTCCTTTTCCTAAGAAATCTTTCGCATTAACTCCCTACCCAAAATAGAACCCCGAGGGTTAGCTAAAACCCCAAGGAATTGCCATGGCACGTTACAAACCATACTCGCACTGACAAGGTAAATTCATTCCCATTCATTTCGAGAAACAAATACTTCCGGGCACATTTGAGTATTCACTGAATCATCTCATTGATCACGAGCTTGACCTTTCCGTTTTCGATAACGGCTATAAGAACACTCTGCCACTGAATTACGCTCGCTTGAGACAGGAGTTTTTCTCATTTATTTGAAGATACGCAAACTTCTAATATCCGATCCACGTTGAATACTCGTCTTTCTTTGCGCATCAAGCAATAGGCATTCATTCCGAGAAAAGGATGACCGTTGTATTCCATCTCTCCGACAGACATTGGAGTGAACCCCACCTCTTGC
>PLMX01000059.1 GCA_003142635.1 Syntrophaceae bacterium
ATGCCCCTTTCCGACAGCGGTCGGAAGTCCGGCGGATGGTTCAGCTCGCCCATCTGGCAGGCGTACTTCATGACATCAGGCGGCTGGAAAAGGATCACGCCCGGGTAAGCGCCGGGGAAGCGGCGTTGCTCCTTGCACGCTTTGACCTCGCAGAGAGGGAAGTTGCGGCCATCACCGGTGCCATCAGGAATCACGAGGCTTTNNATGGTGGAATACAGAAAGGCCTCACTGGATGCCCTCCTTACGCGGTTTCTGAAAGGCATGGAAGGGATAACGCGCATCTGGGAAACTTTCCGCACCCAAACGGGTAAAATATACGGTCCTGATTTTATTGACCGCGGCATCGAGATCGGTATGAAATTTTATACGGCGATGCTCGAGTTAAAATCCTGACTGCAGAATCTCAAACCATCTGCCCTTGCCTTAAAATCATATTGACATACGACACCGCTTCTCCTATACTTCTCACATCGAAAAGGAAGTCCCATCAGAAAAGATTAACATAATTTACAGCAGCCACAAAATACGAAAGAAAGCCTTCCTGAGACAGTAATGCCGGAAGGCTTTTTTAACTGTGACGGTTTGTAAAGGCCGGCCATTAAATATAGAATATGGAAAATATCCGCAACTTCAGCATTATCGCCCACATTGACCACGGGAAGTCTACCCTTGCCGATAGGCTTATCGAATATACCGGTGTCAGCAACGAGCGAACCTCCAAAAATCAGATACTTGATAATATGGACATTGAACGTGAGCGGGGAATTACGATCAAGAGCCAGGCGATTTCCCTCCCGTATCAGGCGAGAAACGGCAAGGCGTACAGCCTCAATCTGATCGACACACCGGGCCACGTCGACTTCTCCTATGAAGTCTCCCGCGCCTTGGTCTCATGCGAAGGTGTCCTTCTCCTGATCGATGCCGCCCAGGGCGTGCAAGCCCAGACTTTAGCCAATCTCTATCTTGCCGTGGAGCTCGGTCTGGAAGTCATTCCCATCATCAACAAGATTGACCTGCCCTCCGCGGATGTTGAAAGGGTCATCGAACAGATCGACTCGGAGCTGGGATTGGACCCTGACACCCATCTCACGTGCTCCGCAAAAGAAGGCACGGGTATCGAAGAGATTCTGGAAGCCATCGTGGAGAGGATTCCACGCCCGAAGGGCAACATGGACGCGCCCCTTGCCGCCCTCATTTTTGACGCCCAGTACGACCCCTTCCGCGGCACGGTCATTCACTGCCGCGTCTTTGACGGTGCAGTGAAAAGCGGAGACATCATACGTCTCATGTTCAATAATGCAACTTACAAGGTTGAAGAAGTCGGCCATTTTCTCCTCACCCGCCAAGCGCGCGATAATCTCAGCGCAGGCGAGGTGGGTTATATCATAGCCGGCGTGAAGACGGTTTCGGATGTCCGTTCCGGTGACACAATCACACTCCACAACCGGCCCTGCGAAAAACCGCTTCCCGGTTTCAAGGAGATCAAGCCTGTCGTCTTTGCCTCCATTTACCCGATTGCCTCGGATGACTATGAGGAGCTGGCTGTCTCCCTTGAAAAATACAAACTCAACGATGCATCATTCATCTATCAAAAAGATTCATCGACGGCACTCGGCCAGGGATTCAGGTGCGGCTTTCTCGGCCTTCTTCACCTGGAGATCGTTCAGGAACGGCTGGAGAGGGAATATGATCTTTCCATCATTTTGTCCGTTCCCAGTGTCCGTTACCGGTTTACCTTGAAAGATGGGACGCTGATAGACGTGGACAACCCGGCGCATTATCCCGATCCATCTGCCATTATCAGATCCGAAGAACCGTATATCCGCGCCACCATGATGATGCCGGAAAAATACCTCGGCGCGGTAATGAAGCTTTGCATGGAAAAACGGGGGGTGAATTCAACCCTCAACTACACTGGTCCTGGGCGGGCGGAACTCATCTATGAAATACCCCTCGCCGAGGTTATCTATGATTATTATGACCGCTTCAAGTCCGTCACCCAGGGCTATGGCTCCTTTGACTATGACGTGATCGATTACCGGGAAGGAAGCCTCGTCCTTTTGGATATCCTGGTTAACGGGGAGAAAGTGGATGCCCTGTCGCAGATCGTCCACCGGGATCGCGCACGCGCCAGGGGGCTCCTGGCCTGCGAACGCCTCAAGGATGAAATACCCCGGCAAATGTTCAAAATCGCAATTCAGGGGGCAATCGGCGGGGAGATTGTTGCCCGAACGACGATCTCGGCTTTCCGCAAAGACGTAACGGCAAAATGCTACGGCGGAGACATTACCCGGAAACGAAAGCTTCTCGAAAAACAGAGGAAGGGAAAGAAACGCATGAAGATGATAGGCTCGGTCAGCATCCCGCAGAGCGCCTTTCTCGCCGTCCTGAAGTCCGGCACTGAATGAAGATGCACCATGACAAAATTTTTGATCCACCCTTCACGAAATCAATCTTCACTTTCTTAAACCCTTTGATATGGAATCAAGCATAGACATCTCAACAACAGATACAACTCCCGGCCTGTACATTCACATACCNNTATATCGGCGGCGGCACTCCCTCTCTCCTTGCAGTAAAGCACTTCGACAGCATTCTTTCGAATATTCGAAATACCTTTATCCTCTCACCAAACCCGGAAATCACCGTCGAGATCAATCCGGCAGATAGTCCACAGGAATATCTTGAATCCATTCGCCGCCGGGGATGCAATCGCCTCAACATCGGCGTCCAGTCATTTGACGATAAGGTTCTGACATTCCTCAAGCGCAGGCACTCCGTCCGCGAGGCCAGGGATACTATAGAAGCTGCCGGGAACGCCGGATTTGAAAACATCGGAATCGATCTGATTTATGGCGTACCCGGACAGGATATGACATCATGGCTGGACACCGTATCGCAGGCGCTGTCTCTTAACCTGGCACATCTTTCCTGTTATCAGTTGACCATCGAAGCCGGCACACCCCTTGGCCTCCGGCATCAGCGGGGAGAAATTGTCTTGCCCGACGAAGAGCTGCAGCATGCATTCTTCATAAAAACTTCAGAAATCCTTGAGAACGCCGGATACGTCCACTATGAGGTATCCAACTTCGCAAGAGACATTTCCCTTGCATCAAAGCATAATCAGAAATACTGGAACCATACATCTTACCTCGGTCTGGGCCCGGCTGCGCATTCTTTTTTGGGAAATAAGCGCTGGTGGAATCATAGTTTTCTTGATGAATATATCGGGGATATCGGGGCGGGAAAGCTGCCTTGGGGTTCCTCAGAGATCCTGACGAAAGAACAATTGCATCTGGAAGCATTTTTCCTCGGTCTCCGCACGAAGAGGGGCATCCACCTGCGCAATTATTCCTCCAGGTATGGTTATGATCTCATATCAGAAAAAGCTGATACCCTGGCAAGGCTTGTTAAGGCAGGATTCATTGAAATAAGTGAAGGTTATCTACAGCCCACCCGTGCCGGTCTCGCAGTAGCTGACAGCCTGGTGTCCATATTGGCATTTGAGTAAAAGACAATTTAAGAAAAATCGACTGCTGATAAGACTATGCGGCAACGAACTCGATTTTAACCCGCATCCCGGTTGCTTCGGCGATCTTCTCCAGGGTCTTGAGCGTGAAGCCCTCGTACTCGCCGCTCTCGATTCTCGAAATCGCCTGTTGGCTTGTTTCCATAAGTTTTGCCAGTTGCTGTTGCGATAAGCCCTTCTTCTCACGAAGTTCCGCAATCTTCATTGCCAGCTTTAGAGCTTGCCTCTCTTCCTGGTAATGTGCTTTGAACTCGGGATCTTTGATATCTTCCCGCAACCTGCTTTGGAATGTCCGAACTTTGCCTTTCTTCATATTTCACCTCCCGCAGGAAACCTCCGCATCCAGTCTTCCATACGTTTTTCCGGTAAGTCAATATCCTTCTTTTTCAATTGCTGCGTCTTCTTGGAAAATGCATGTACCAACACTATCTGACCACGCACTTGGAAGAAATAGAGGATGCGGTACTGGTTCGCGTTATGATGTATTCTCAATTCTCTTATTTATTTTACCCCTGACAATATCAGCGTAGGGCCGCTTGGGATTCGGCCCCTGCTCTTCCAAGAGCGACAGGTACGCAGCCACCTTAGCCCGTGACTTCTTGTCTAATCTATCTCGAAAATCATCAAACGGTGAATCGCCCCGCTCAGCCGTGTAGAAGACTATGTTGTACAAGCACACCTCCACGACACAGCTATCATATACATCATGTTTGATGTATTGTCAAGATCGTGTAGTAGCTTTCAGCCCGTACTGTGTGAAGGCAGCGAATGAAAATATTAAAGGTTCATCCGGTTGATGCGT
>PLMX01000063.1 GCA_003142635.1 Syntrophaceae bacterium
GTGCGGCCGTCACATAACCGATATTATGTGCTATAGCACATAAGATGCGGGAAAACCGAACGTCCGGTTGTGCGTCCAGCGAAGGCTGGTATGTTCAGCAGGAGTTAGTCCTGCCGGGGAAAAAGTCAGAAGCCCCGTAGCTTGGATAGCAGGGTGGCGGGAAACCAAGACTCTGAAGCCTATCGACAAAGCCACCGAAAGGGTGGTTGCGAGTCACCGGGCCGTAATGAGAGTGAACGCAGAGGTGGCCCCGAAAGTTCGAAGCCCCGGAAGCCGAGCCTGCATCCGTAGGGCGAAGGCAAGATGAACAGACGAAAACTGGATGATACGTTTGATTCATTCCGGCGGGGTGATAGCGACAGCACGGTGACAAGGACATGCCGAGCAACTGGAGAAGCCCTCCTCGTCCCAGAGAGAAATTTCTGGAGCAAGGTAGATTCTATAACCGTAAACAGCGGGAAGTGGATCGAAGGCGAGAGGGTGGCGGATGGGTTCGTAAGAGCGATGAACCGGAGTAATATCCGGTGAGCAAAGGAGCCCTGCTGTTAACGATCTTCCGACAACACTGGGAGGTAAGGGCGAGATGATAAAGGCGCCCGTCAGTATACAAGACCTGAGGAGGAAGATGTACTTAAAGGCGAAGTCTGAAAAGACATGGCGATTCTGGGGATTGTACGTTCATGTCTGCAAGATGGAGACGCTTCGAGAGGCCTACAAGATGGCCAAGAAAAATAATGGTGCGCCAGGAATAGACGGTGTAACGTTTGAGGCCATTGAGGAATCAGGTCTGGAAGCTTTTCTTGAGCAGATACGTGATGAACTGGTCTCTGGCACGTATCGACCGATGCGGAATCGAAGGAAGGAGATACCCAAAGACAAGAATAAGGTCAGAATCTTGGGGATTCCTTGCATTCGAGACCGTGTGGTTCAAGGAGCATTGAAGCTAATCCTTGAACCGATCTTTGAAGCCGATTCTCAGGACGGGTCATATGGGTATCGACCAAAACGTACAGCCCATGCGGCTGTAGGACGTGTGGCAGAAGCAGTGGTGAAGAATAAAACACGAGTCATCGATGTAGACCTTAAGGCCTACTTTGATAATGTTCGGCATGATATCCTTCTCAGGAAGATAGCGGAACGAGTGGATGATGACGATGTGATGCGACTGCTGAAGCTGATTCTGGAAGCTAATGGGAAGCGGGGAGTACCACAGGGGGGAGTAATTTCGCCCCTGCTCAGTAATGTTTATCTTAACGAAGTGGATAAGATGCTGGAACGGGCGAAGGAAGTCACCCGACAGGGCAGATATACATACATTGAGTATGCAAGATTTGCCGATGATCTGGTAATCCTTGTAGACGGTTTCCGGAAATGGAATTGGCTTGAAAAGGCGGCCTATCGGAGACTTCTTGAGGAATTGAACAAGCTTGACGTTCAAGTAAATCAGGAGAAGACTCGGATAGTGGATCTTACTAAAGACGAGACATTCAGTTTTCTTGGGTTTGACTTCAGGCGGGTGAAAACCCTCCAGGGCAAGTGGGGAGTGCGAATCACACCGAGAGTGAAGGCACGAACCGCTTTGCTACAAAAACTCAAGGAAGTGTTTCGCCGCCACAACTCACAACCCGTAGATAGGGTTATATACCTGATTAATCCAATTCTCAGAGGATGGGTTAATTACTTTCGGGTTGGACATGCCAGCAGATGTTTTGGATACATCAAGGACTGGGTGGAGAAAAAGATTCGGCGGCATCAGATGCGCGCAAGGAAATGCTGTGGTTTCGGCTGGAACAGGTGGAATAGGGACTGGTTCTATAAGAACCTTGGGTTATATAATGACTACAAGGTCAGATATTCTCAGGCCTGAAAGCTCTGCCAGACTGATAGGTCACATAAACCTTTAGGAGAAGTTAACAGGAAAGCCCAGTGCAGGAAAACTGCATGCTGGGTTTGACGCGGCGGGGGCTGGAAACGTACTGACACTCAGGAGCGCGTCAGTCCTCGACCCTACTGATGAGGGGGAGCTGGAGATAGAACTTCAAGCCACTACGCCAGCTCTCTACTCTACTATTGCGGATTGAAGTCCAGCATCTTCTTCGAGATTGACGATTTGTTGCTTACAAGGAAGTACTGTTGGCTCTAATCGTGTTGCATGATCTACGGGCTATCGGATGCGGCTCTTTCGAGAATCGCCTGAGACTAGCGGAGAAAAAACCAGGAGAGCAATGCCGCCATGGCAAGAATGAACCCCACCGCGGCGAACCAGAGGGGACGGATAACCCGAGTTCCCTTTGACTCTTCTTGCTCTCGGGTCATCTCGCTTTTCTTTTTTTCCTTATTGTCCCGTTTTCTTTCCGTCCTCTTATGCAATTCCTTTTCTTGTTTGTGGTCCACGGATTCACCCCCCCAGGAACGTACGGCGTTTACCAGACGACATGACTTTAGACTTTCGTCGCTTCTGTCGCAGGCTTATTGTTTGATAAGGCATTGCTTTTTCGTGGAGGAAGCATAGGAGAGGATGGCCTTGAATGTCAATGGAAAACTGATTACCATTTGAAACCCACATGACGGCCAGCCGTCACAAAAAAGAATGAAAATAGCCTTGTCGACACCTTTATGGTGAGAGTAATAATATCAATGTATTATACTTCTATTTACAGGGGAAATCATATATACCTGTTAAAATTGCCGTATGCTCTATTTCAGGAAGTACACCACGGGAAAAGCTGCAAATGATTTTTCTATGGTCGTTCGGTGGTCATTCTTGCATTGTCCACAACTATTCAGTGATGGGGCAGCTGTCAGAAGTAGTATTAAAAGGAAGGCGCGGGAGGATTTTAAAAATAATGAAAAATCCCCCTTGACCAAAGGGGGATGTATCGGAACTTTCACAAGTGCATTACAGCCTCATTTCTCCGTCGCTGCAAATTTTCGGGTCGTTGCTTTCCGCTGAAGCATCACCGGAGGGTTTCTCTGCCCCTCCCCCACAGGGGGTCTCCTCCTTGGTGAACCAACAATTGATTCTGGCAAATATCGATTTTTTTGAATCCGTTGTTGCAATCTTTTCTTCCATGGCGCCCTCCTTTTATTGGTTTCTGTTCCTATTTGCGTAACGTGAACGTAAGACTACTTTTCTTCTTCAATCTTAACTACGTTCTCGTACATAGAAAATATCGGGACTCTCCATCCGTATTTCTTGATCTTTACCATCTTGCCCCTGAGTTTGATGGCGTCGTTCTGAATCGTGCCGGAATTGAACTTTAGCCGGTATTTGGCATCGTGGTTCACAAAAGGGCGGTACTCCGTCGGGATCATGAACATCCCATCTACCTTCGTCATCTGTGCATCGGTTATCCTCGTCACGACAGTGTCTGCAACGAAATAACTGTACAGTACCAGCAGAATACAAGCAGCGATTAAGATCAGTATCACACTGAGCTTCAAGCTTTTGAAAAATTCAGCCATATCATTCTCCGTGCATCGTGGAATTTGATATTTTTTTGATGACAATTCACTCCTACGAAGTAGGATAATAATATGGAAGGCTCAAATATCTCCGCAGCTGCTGCCAAATCTGCCGTAGTGAAACTTTTCTCCTCTGGTTCTCTGTTCATGATCGGACGTCCATTTACTTTGCTGACATAACTCCTTGCTTAGTTTCCCTTACCTCGAGCAGTTCATCGAAGAGGTCGCGGTAATGCACCACCGCTTTGCGTAGCTCCTCGGTGTTGGCTTCGCCGCGTTTATCGCGCACCGCGATGGCCTGCGCCGCCCGGTAATGGTCCACAACGGCAGGGTGATCGACTGAGATGTCGGCCGCACGGCGCTCAAAATCACCCATGGGGTAGCCACGCTTTAGCATCAACTCACGAACCAACTGGTCCGCCTGGACGACGACACCCTTCGGGTTATCGACGAACCGGCCCTGCAAATCATTCCAGGCCTGACTGAACCTGGCGGCTTCAGACGGCGTTAAAGGCACGATATTTAGGCGCTCAACGCGCTTTTCGCGCGTCTTGAGTTCTGATTCGGCCTTTGTTCGGCTTCCGAGTTCATCAACGGTTCGGCCGTATTCCTGACCGAAGCGTTGTTGGAGTCTATGAGATTGTTTTTTATTGTAGTAGAACCATACTGCAAGTGCAATCAGCGCAAGAACCACTACGCCGGCAAGAATTGTCCATGTTTGTGTATCTATCGTATCCATGTGCACCTCCTGTTTTGATTAATCCGTTAGTGAGATCTTCGGATGCACCGTGCAGTTTTGACGTGCTTTGCTGCCCTGTGCGCCGTTGCGTCCTCCTATGGTAAGTCGGGGCGGCGAGATGCGACCTCCGCCCCCACCGTTAAAGTTTAGCTACTTCTTGTCCGGCGCTGGCTCAGGCGGCGGGAACGGTTTAGGTTGTTCCGGTTTCGGAACTGGCTTCGGATCTGGTTTCTGCCCATTCGCCATCTGAATCACGTCCCTTTACGCCCTATGCGATTTTCTGAAAAATTCTACCGGAACCGATTTAGATCCGCTTCCAATGAGTCAAGCCGACGGGAAATATCTGATCTCTGTTCGTACGTGGTGGATCTACCTCCCTCCGTCATCCGCAGATAATCACTCCGAATGGAGTCTAGTATAACGTTTCATAAAT
>PLMX01000190.1 GCA_003142635.1 Syntrophaceae bacterium
CGAATATTAAGCAGACGCGTATGTTGGCATATATATAATTTCACCTGTTGTCATAATCTCGAACGGGGTTTCTTCGCTGTTACAGATGACGACTTTTCCGCACTCTGTGTTTACGGAGCGGGCCAGTTTTCCTCAGGTGCAATAAAGAATGGATAAAGATGCATCAACTCCCATTGTCACCGAACACGAATTGCGTGTTTTGATTAAAGCTTTGACGAAGTCCGTCGAATATATCCATAAGAGACATTTTGTATTGACGTTTATAGCCGGTTTGCTGATTGGTTTGGGCGCCGGGTTTCTGATTGCCAATCTGGCTAACATGAATCAGAAAAGAGCTCCGGATGCCTAGGTGTTTCTGAAAAAGGCGGATGAGACCCTGCAGGAATTGCAGCAGCTCAGGTCCGTGATGAACAGCCTGAATGCGGCGAAACCGGGTGGCACCGGCGAAAAGACGGCAGTTCCTGAGAGGGAATCAATTGTCCCGCAAAGAAAGGCGGAGGGAGTAGAGATCATAAAGGATATCGCTGCATCCCCCGCGGTTAGCAAGGTACACATCCACTATGCCCGGCAAGAGGACAAGGAAATGGCTGAGGCATTTTCCGATTTCTTACGGAAACAGGGATATACCTCCCTTGACATGGAGAGGATACAGCACAACTGGAGCGACATCAGGTATTTTCATGGTGAAGACAGACAGGCGGCGCTGCTCCTGCAGAAGCAGTTTAACGATTTTTTCGCACATTCAACTTCTGCTAAAAAGATTAATCTTAAGATCAAGTATCTCGGAAAGAGATATCCCCGGACGCAAAAAGGATCGCTTGAAATGTGGGTGCATTTTTGAGGCCCGGGGTCAGACGGTCAATGAAGCAGAGCGATAAATGCCAGAACTCATACCAGAAAGTTACATAATACTGATTGTCGGGATAATGGTCATATCGGGGGCATTGGGCGGTATGGTAAGTGCCCTGTTGAGCGCGCGAGACGATCAGCCATTCTTTAGTTTAATTATCAAACACAGCTTGATAGGCGTAGTCGCTGCATTGATGGTCCCGCTGTTACTCAACCTGCTGTCCAGTGATTTGCTCGAGTCCGGGCAGACGAGACCGCTGAAGCTCTTTACCCTAAGCGGTTTATGCGTTATTTGTGCGGTGTTCTCCACCAGATTTCTTGAGCGTATGTATGGAAGCAGATTAAAAGGTGAGGGGCAGTATGGTCAGGAGGTTAACAAGAACGGCGATCAACCCGACAGAATAGAAGAACAAACAGTTAAGGCACCGCCTTTAAGGAGCCCTGACAAGGCAAAGAAACCGGAAAACCAGTCAAGAATCTTGCGGGAGCTGGCAGTTGCAGAAGATGCAAAACTGACTCTGACAGAGCTTATGGAGAATACAGAAATATCGCAAAAGGATTTTGATGAAACCGTCTCTCTGCTCATGGCCAAAGGGGCAGTCGCGCAGGAGTTAAGCAGCGGCAATCAGCTTAAGCTTGTATTAACGCCACGGGGACGGCAACAATTGAACAAGACATCCGCCAATTGACGTCAGGCGGCTCATCTCAAATATACTATCGCATACGCGTATCTGATAAAAGTCCCCATTCATAACCACTTTTTCCTTCTGAAATATATAAGCATAGAGATGGCTATAACCAGCATAATGCTCCAGATTGAGAAATATCCCCAATGCCATTCGAGCTCCGGCATATACTTGAAGTTCATGCCGTATACGCCGGCTAAGAATGTCAGCGGCATGAATACTGTGGCGACAATGGTTAGCACTTTCATAATTTCATTCATTCTGTTACTGATGCTTGAGAGATATATGTCAAGTATGCTGGAAAGCATGTCCCGGAAGGTCTCTATGGTATCTATTACCTAGATCGTATGATCATAAATGTCTTTCAGGTAAACATCCGTAGATTCCTGGACCAGGTGGCATCCCGTGCGTTCAAGACTGCTGATGGCTTCCCGCAGGGGCCAGACCGTTTTTCTCAAAAAAATCATTTCTCGTTTCAGGGTTTGAATGGCCTGGAGTATTTCTGCCGAGGGGCTTTTGATCAGTGATTCCTCGAGGACCTCAATTCGTTCACCCGCTTGCTCGAGAATGGTGAAATAATTGTCAACTATAGAATCGATGAGGGCATACGCCAGGTAATCTGCCCCCGATTTTCTCAACCGTCCTTTGCCCGCGCGGATTCTCTCCCGGACCGGTCTGAATATATCTGTTTCTCTTTCCTGGAAGGATATGACAAATGTCCGGCCGAGGATGATGCTTATCTGTTCTGAATGAATCTCGTTTGCCTGGTCGTTGCTGCTGTGGAACGCTTTGAGAACGACATAGATGTATTCGCAGAAATCCTCCATTTTGGGGCGCTGGTCGGAATTGAGGATGTCTTCCTGAGTGAGGGGATGCAGGCCGAAGATGGTTCCCAGCTCTTCGAGTGCCTGCACGTCATGAATGCCATTGATATGTATCCAGGTGACTGTCGGACGATCCCTGAATTGCCCGCATTCACTGGCCGTGATGATTTCCTTCTCCTCGATGTGGGCTTCGTCGTAGTTCAACACAGTAATTCTTGTTCTTTCGGTCAACCGCTCTCCTATATGAACGAGAGACCCCGGGGAAAGACCGGTCTTTCCGGATCTCTTCTTGAGCCATCTGGACATGATCATCAGCTCCTTGTCTTGATTACCACTTTCACGGATGGCTCTCTTCTGCCCTCGAATTGAACCTCCGGGGGCACGATCAGCCTTGGTGTAAATGTAGTTGTTGAAGTCAGCGGCCGCAAGTCAATCGGTGCCGTCCGTATCCTTATTTTGGTGTGAAGCAGCTTGCCCGGTACCAGAACCGCAATCGACGGGGGTGTCACTGTGATCTTCTGGACGGCAACTCCCGGGGGCGGCGCATTTTCAGTTACAACCTCAACAGTAACGGAAACATGGACAAACCGCGAAGCAGTGACGGTGATGCGGCTGGGCTTGATCCCTACTATGGTAATGTTTGAAGGAGCATCTATCATGTCTTTAGTGAGTACTATATCCTGTCTGCCTTCCTGTATCTGTGACAGATTCAAGGATATCTTGAGTGCATCCATATTCAGGATCTGAAAGGCCTGCGGAGGACCAACAAGCATTACCCTGGCCTCAGAAATTTTCGGCTCTTCGATTACCCATTCAGGAGGTATGTTCAGGTATTCGACAGGTATGGTAAGATCCTTCTGTATTGATTCTCTCTGGTATCCGAAAATCATCCAGAGGGTACAGGCAAGGATAACGGCGATGACCTTCTCCTTCGTATTTTCTTTTAACCATCGTGCAATAGGTCCCGGCTTCTTTACGGGTGCTTTGCTTGTATAATAAGTTACCAGGACACCTTTGAGGGCCGACGCGCTTACATCCCTGATCCTTTCACCTTCGGCAATGCAGATGGTTCCCCTTTCTTCCGAAACAACTATGGAAATGGCATCCGACCGTTCAGAGAGGCCAAGGGCGGCCGTGTGGCGAAGACCAAGATTTTTGTAACGACTGGCATTCGGAGATAGGGGCAGATGGCATCCAAAACGAGTTAATACGTTTCCGTCGATAACAACCGCGCCGTCATGGCCTACGGAATGAGGATCAAAAATGCTTTCCAGCAGAGGCTCGCTGAGACTGCCATTCAGTTCCACGCCGCCGCTGAGGTGTCTGTCAAGGGGATCATTTCCCTGGATAACGATCAGGGCGCCAATATGCTTACGGGCAAGATCGGCTACAGTCTGTGCTATGATTTCAGAGGTCTGTCCGTGTGATGTCGTCCTTTGAATCTTTTTCCTGATAATGCCGAGAATCGCAAGACGTTCAAAGAATCTCCGGAGGTCTTCCTGAAATATAACAACGAGAACGAAAAGAAGGATGGCAAAAAATCCCTGCAAGACGACTGTGGTAAGGTAAAGCTGGAAGAATTTGGCGATGACATAGATAAAACCCAGGAGACTGATGCCTATGAAAACAAAACGTGATGCCCTGTCTTTAATCCATATCAGGAGTACGGAAATGGCTATCGATATGATGGCAATGTCAAGGACATCCTGAATCCGCAGGCTCTGCAGCATTGACCAAACGCTATCTATCATAATCTCTTTTCTTTCATTTCAGAAGGATCATCCGTCCACTTCTTGACTTTGTTAAATAAAACACGGTGATATAATTTTTGCAATAGACAATATGTGTGAATCTCATTTTTTTCTTGACAATGGTTTCCGCTTATGGTTTTCTCAGTACAACGACTGTTAATGAGCGTGGTGGGAGAATGAACACAAACGGGTTGAACAAAGGCTTTTATTACTGGAACTACTATTACCTATTGGTCTGCCTGTTGCTCAGGAGGTATTAGCGCCAGTTAAATGAGACATAAGAGCCATGGGTAGACTGAAGAAAGCTGCCCATGGCTTTTTATTTTGTGAGGCCATGGGAAGAGATATTTCCATGGCCTTTTTTAATTCCATAAGACCTGTCCCTGCATACAAAGCGGAACTTGCAGGAAGCGCGTCCGGTCAAGCAAGGCCTTGAGAGAAGGACGCAGTCTAATTGCCTGCGGGCGAGTGAAGCGGGTGGGGACTTTTAGATTTCATTTTGAAAGGGGAGAATCGTGATTATTGTGATGAAGAAAGGCGCAACCGAAGGACAGATTGAGAACGTTATTGCCTGGATAGAATCCGTGGGATACAACGCCCATCCTTCACGGGGTGTGGAACGGGCTATTATAGGTGCAGTCGGTGACGAGCGGGGCAAGGCCTTCCTGAAGTCCGCAGAATCAATCGCCGGGGTAGAAAAGGTCGTATCCATTCTTAAGCCGTATAAACTGGCGAGCCGTGAGTCCAGGGAAGAGGATACCGTCATCAGGGTGGGAGAAGTGGAGATCGGCGGTCCCCGGTTCATAGTCATGGCCGGCCCTTGTTCCGTGGAGAGTGAAGAACAGGTAATGGAAAGCGCCTATATCGTAAAGAAGGGGGATGCGCACCTCCTCAGGGGCGGAGCATTCAAGCCGAGGACATCCCCATACAGTTTCCAGGGCATGGAAGAAGAGGGCCTCAAGTTGTTGGCAAAGGCCAGGGAAAAAACTGGTTTGCCCGTTGTTACGGAAGTCATGAATACGACAGACGTCGATCTCGTTGAGGCTTACGCTGATATAATGCAGGTCGGGGCGCGCAATGTCCAGAACTTCCCCCTTCTCAAGAAAGTCGGCCAGTCAAAGAAACCGGTTCTGTTGAAGCGGGGAATGATGACCACGATTGAGGAACTGCTGATGTCAGCGGAATACATCCTCTCTTCAGGAAACAATCAGGTCATTCTCTGTGAGAGAGGCATTCGTACCTTTGAGACCGCCACCCGCAACACACTGGACATCAGCGCGGTTCCGGTTTTGAAAGAATTGACCCATCTTCCGGTCATAGTTGACCCCAGTCATGCAGCGGGCAACTGGAAATATGTGATTCCTCTGAGCAGGGCGGCCATGGCGGTGGGAGCGGATGGACTCCTCGTGGAGGTTCATCCCGAGCCCGAGAAGGCCGTTTCCGACGGCGGTCAATCTCTCAAACCGGAAAAATTCTACCAGCTAATGGAGGAAATAAAAAATCTCGAGGGCGTTATGAAGAAAATGAAGCAGGTGCTCCGATGAAGAGGATGAAGGTCAATCTGGATAAAAGAGTAGCCTCCTCGTACGACATATGCATCGGATATGACGTTCTTGACCGGATAGGACTGCTCATCGCGACGCATATGCCCGCCCTTCATTACATTGTCGTTACTGATGTCAATGTCTCGGCAATCTATGGAATGAAGCTCCTCGGCAGGTTGAGAGAGATGGCGCTCCCGGTGGATATGATCGAATTTCCGGCAGGAGAGGACGCAAAAAGCATCGGCACGACCGTAGCCATAGCGGAGAGATTGATAAAAATCGGAGCTGACCGAAAATCGGCTCTCCTTGCCCTGGGGGGCGGCGTCGTCGGTGACGTGACAGGTTTCATCGCGTCTACGTTCATGAGGTCTATTCCCTATATCCAGATTCCCACAACCCTCGTGGCCCAGGTAGACAGCAGCATCGGCGGAAAGACGGCGATCGATCTTCCGGAAGGGAAAAACCTGCTCGGGACCTTTTACCAACCGAAGGGAGTGTTCATCGACGTGAAGTTTCTGGATACACTTCCGGAAGAAGAGATGAGCAGCGGCCTTGCCGAGGCGATCAAATATGGTGTCATCGATAGTGTGGAGGTCTTTGATTTTTTGGAGAGAAATATTGAGGCAATCAAAGAGAGGGATCGGGATCTTCTTGAGGAGATGATTGGGAATGCCTGCAGGATAAAGAAGGGTATCGTTGAAATAGACGAAAAGGAGATGGGGATGCGCCGTGTGCTGAACTTCGGTCATACTATAGGACACGCCATCGAAGCTGAGTCTAATTTTACTATTTCCCATGGGGCCGCCGTTTCCATAGGCATGGTTGCTGCCGTAAGGATATCAGAGATCATGCATGGTTTTCCCAAAAGGGATGGGGAGAGGATTGAACGCCTGCTGGAAAGTGCGGGCCTCTCCTGCCGTATTCCGCAAACTATAACAACGGACGGTATTATGGCAAGGTTAAGGGCCGACAAAAAGAAAGAAGGCGATAGAATTAATTTCGTCCTGCTTAAGAAGATGGGAATGCCTTTCATAAACGGGGGCGTTCCGGAAGCGGTTCTGCGTGAAACGGTGGAGGAAATGAAGAAATGAGATTATCGTCACTTGAGCGCCTCCGGCGTGATCTCAAGGAAACGGACGGCAGGATTGTAAAGCTGCTCAATGAGAGGGCACTGCTGTCCATGAAAATAGGTAGGGATAAGGCAAAAAAGGGACTGGATGTGTTTGACGCCTCGCAGGAAGCGAAACTGTTTGAATACCTGGCAAAGGTGAATGAAAGGACTCTGCCGGAGAAATACCTGAAGGCAATATTCAGGGAGATCATTTCCGCTTCGCGGGCCTTGCAGAAGCCCGTTACTGTTGCCTTTCTGGGGCCGCATGCGACATTCAGCCATCTTGCAGCAGAGTCTTATTTTGGCACAAGCACCGGTTTTATCCCTCAGGCATCGATCTTTCATGTCTTTGACGAAGTTGAGAAAGGGAAGGTGCAATGGGGGGTTGTCCCCGTGGAGAATTCTCTCGAAGGTTCCGTCAACTTGACCCTCGATCGATTGATATTGACCCCTCTTAAGATCCGGGCGGAGATTTTTCTCAGGATCAGCCACTGCCTGCTTGCACCGGGCAGGAGAATGGACAGGATCAAGCGGGTCTATTCGGTTCCCCAGGTGCTGGCGCAGTGCCAGGGATGGCTGCGCACCAATCTTCCCCGCTGTGCGCTTGCCGAGGCAGAAAGCACCGCTGCTGCGGCCAGGATTGTCCGTGACGATAAAGATGGCGCCGCCATAGGGAGTCGCCTTGCTGCCGCCACCTACGGCCTCAATATACTTTCCGAAGGCATCGAAGACAATCCCTCGAATACGACGCGATTTCTTGTCATAGGAGAAGGTGAAACCAAGAAAACGGGACTCGATAAGACTTCCATCATTTTTGGGACTCCCCATGTACCGGGTGCCTTGTATCATGCGCTGGAGCCATTTGTTCTGCGCCGGATTAACCTGATGAAGATCGAATCATATCCCCTCAGAGAGAGGTTATGGGAGTATCTCTTCTTTGTTGATTTTTCCGGCCGCGCGGATGACCCGGAAATCAGGAAATGTATGAGAGCTGTAAGGGGGAAGACCAATTTCCTGAAGATCCTCGGATCATATCCCAGGGGTGAGGAGACACGATGATCTGTATTCCCGTCACAGGAAACACACAGGAAGAGGCCCAGCTCCAGATAGAGATGGGCCTGTCACGCGCCCACGTCTTGGAGTTGAGAATGGATTTGATAACTGCGGACTTAAAAACGTTGATGGAGAGGTGCAGATCATATCCAATTCCCGTCAAGATATTGGTCACGAACAGAAGAAAGGGATCTTTGCTGTCTGAGGAAAGTAGAGAAGAGGGAGAGAGGATCGCTTTGCTGAAAGAGGCTGTCCGCCTTGGCGCGGATTATGTCGACGTTGAACTTGATACGGCGGAGCGTCTTCGTGAAGATGTGCTGGCAGCGGCAAGCTCCCACGGCAACCGGACCAGAGTGATAATTTCACATCATGATTTCAGCGAAACGCCGTCATTCGAAAGATTGAAGGACATTTTCCATGACTGTGTGGAAAGCGGCGCCGGCGTCGCCAAAATAGTCACTCTTGCAAGAAGTCCTGAGGATAACTTTACGGTTCTCAGACTGATCCCTTACGCCCGTGATAGAAAGAATGATATCATCGCTTTCTGCATGGGGGAAGAGGGAAGGGAAAGCAGGATAATGGCGCCCCTCCTCGGTTCTTATCTCAGCTTCGCATCGCTCCATGACGGAATGGCCTCGGCGCCAGGTCAGCTTACCGTCGGTGAGATGGAGAATGCCATGAATCTCTATGGTAGTGGCGTTCACAGTGAGGGCAAATTATCTGTGCTCCCTAATGCGCGGATCTTTGGACTGTTCGGAAATCCTGTGGAACAGAGTCTCTCGCCGTTTATGCACGATACGGCGCTCAAGAAGATGAAAATCGCAGCAAAATATTTGCCGTTCTGCATACAGGATATTGGCTCTGCCGTGAGAGGCATGAGAGGAATTGGCATCTGCGGCGCAAGCGTCACGGTGCCTTTTAAGGTTGCCGTCATGGAACATCTCGATGAAGTAGATGCTGATGCGCGGAAGATCGGCGCTGTAAATACGATCGTCAATGACAACGGCAGGCTGAAGGGCTTCAATACCGACTGGATCGGTCTTATTCAATCCATCAGCGATGTTACGGATATCAAAGGGAAGGTGTTTGCCATTCTGGGCGCCGGCGGAACAGCGCGGGCCGCTATTTTCGGCATCGAGAGAGAAGGGGGTATTCCCGTTATCGTCAATAGAAATGTTGCAAGGGGCGAGAAGCTGGCGAAAGAGTGGGGATGCTCTTTTTACACTCTTTCGGAGTTGGGCAGGGTCAGGGCGGATTGTCTCATCAATACAACGCCCGTGGGCATGAAACCGACTGCAGATGAATCACCCGTGAGCGGCGCAATTCTTGTTAATTACCCGTTGGTCGTGGATGTTGTCTATAATCCCCTGAGGACGAGACTGATACGGGATTCTGAAAAGGCAGGGTGCATAACTTTATCTGGTCTCGGCATGTTCGTTAATCAAGGGGCGGAACAGATCAGGCTCTGGACAGGGCAGGAAGCCCCGAGAGAGTTTATGAAACAGGTTGTGAGGGAGCGCCTCTTATATGGAAATTAAACCGGTTCGTCGTTTGAATGCAACTGTCGAGGTTCCCGGTTCCAAGAGCTATACACAGAGGGCCCTTGTCGTTGCCGGCCTCGCGGAAGGCAGGTCTGTGCTCAGCAATGCGCTCATTTCGGAGGATACGAGGTATCTCGTGGAGGCGTTGCGTTTCTTTGGCGCCGAGATCGTTATCTCAGGGAGCGATGTTACGGTTACCGGAACGGGCGGGAATATCCATAATCCGGGACGGGTGATCATGCTTGGGAACAATGGGACAGCGCTGCGGTTCCTGACGACACTGGCCTCCCTGGGAACGGGTGAGTATATTCTCGACGGCAGCAGCCGTCTTCGTGAAAGGCCACTGGGGCCGCTTCTCGATGCCCTGAAAATTCTGGGAGGTAAATTTCAGAGCAGGAACGGCTATCCTCCGGTAAAGATTGTTGCAGAGGGCTTAAAAGGCGGCAACGTCGCCTTTACAGATGTGGAGAGCAGCCAGTATATCTCGTCACTCCTTATCGGCGCCCCCTACGCAGCGGGTGATATAGAAGTTGCGCTCAGTGGGAGGACAGTTTCACAGCCCTACATAGACATGACTGTGGACGTGATGGGGCGCTTTGGCGCGGAAGTGAGCACGAGAGAAGGGAAGATATTCAATGTGGGTTGCGGCCAGCATTACAGGGGACAGAGGTACATCATAGAGGGAGATGTGTCGAGCGCATCCTATTTCTTCCTCGCTGCCGCCTTGTGCCGCGGACGGGTCAGGGTCGTAAACATCAACCCGTCAAGCCTTCAGGGTGACATCAATGTCTTGGGCATAATGGAAAGCTTAGGCTGTTCCGTAGTCCGCGGAGATCATTGGGTCGAAGTTATTGGCAGGCCGTTACGTGAAGGAAACGTCTCTTTCGACATGGGAGACATGCCTGACATGGTGCCCACCATGGCGGTTCTTGCCGCATTCAGAGAGGGACAAATGATTATCACAAATGTTTCGCATCTGCGCGTCAAGGAAAGCGACCGCATCGCGGCGCTGGTAAGTGAGCTGAAGAATATCGGTGTGGCTGCAAGAGAAACGGCGGACGGGCTTATTGTTGTTGGAGGGAAACCGCATGGCGCTCATATTGAGACATATAACGACCACCGGATTGCCATGAGTTTTGCAATTGCAGGACTCGCAGTACCAGGGATCAGGATACAAGACAGGCATTGCGTGGGGAAATCCTTTCCCGGATTCTGGGATGAGCTGTCAAAATTATACGAGGATTAAATGCACATCGTATTGATTGGATACCGTGGAGCGGGTAAATCGGCCGTGGGAAAAAGGCTCGCTGATAAGCTGCGTCTGCCGTTCTATGATACTGATGAGCTTGTCGAACGAGAGACAGGGATCTCGATCCGGGATATGGTGGCGGAAAAAGGCTGGGCATATTTCCGGAAGAGGGAGAGTGAGATTGTCCGGAAAATGGCGGTTCTGCAAAGAGGCATTGTAGCAACCGGCGGCGGGGCAGTGTTGGATCAGGGCAATTGCGACATTCTTAGAAAGCATGGATTATTGATCTGGCTAAGGGCTGATGTGATGACGATGGTTGAAAGAATTAGGGACGATGCCGCAAGCAAAGAACGGAGGCCTTCCTTTTTGCATGATGATATCGTTCGGGAAACAGAGGATATCCTCAAACATCGGATACCGGTATACAGGGGGCTCGCGGATTTTTCGCTGGATACGACGGGTAAGAACATAGATGAAACAGTCAACGCTGTCTGTGAATTTCTGAACGCTACAGACGCATTTGTGAGGAAGGAGTCAACATGTCAGGAAATTCCATAGGCGTCCTTTTTAGAGTGACAACCTGGGGTGAATCACACGGTCCCGCAACCGGCGCGGTTGTGGAAGGATGTCCTCCCGGCATCGACCTTGCGGAAGAAGACATTCAGACATGGCTCAACAGGAGAAGACCGGGCAGGATCGCCTCAAGTTCGCCGCGAAAGGAAGATGATATAGTTAAAATACTATCCGGGACTTTTCAGGGAAGAACCACGGGCACGCCCATCTCTCTCATTATAGAGAACATGAACGTTGACAGCAGCGCCTATGAAGACATAAAGGACATCTTCAGGCCGGGGCATGGTGATTTTACCTATTTCAAGAAGTACGGGATCCGCGACTACCGGGGCGGCGGACGTGCAGCGGGCCGGGAAACGGCAGCTCGCGTGGCTTCAGGGGCAATTGCGCAAAAAATTATTTCACGGGCGGGTGTGGAAATCATTGCCTACACAGAGGCGCTGGGAGGGATTGTCATAGATCGAAAGAAGTATAAACCCGGAACAATCTCTCATGAAGATATCGCGGTAAATCGCCTGCTGTGCCCTGATCCTGACGTCGCAAGGGTTATGGAAGAAAAACTGGAAGAAGCTCGGCGCTCCGGCGATTCTATAGGAGGCATTGTGGAAATCATCGTGAGAGGATGCCCTCCCGGTCTGGGAGAACCGGTGTTTGACAAGATGGATGCCGACCTTGCGAAGGCGCTCATGAGTATCGGGACGGTGAAGGGCGTGGAGATAGGAGCTGGCTTCGAGGTCGCCGGGATGACGGGGTCTCAGGCAAATGATCCCATAGCGCCCGATGGTTTCCTTTCTAATCATGCGGGCGGCATACTGGCCGGCATCACGACAGGCCAGGATATCTTCTTACGGGTGGCGGCAAAGCCCATTCCTTCGATAGCGAAGGTTCAACAGACCATCGATGTCCGGGGAAATCGCGTGGAATTGTCGCTCAAGGGAAGGCACGACGTATCGGCAATACCGCGGATTATTCCTGTGTGCGAGGCCATGGTGGCGATTGTGTTGGCGGATCATTTATTGAGGCAGAAGGCGATTTGATGAAGACCAAGATAGGCATCATCGGCGGTACCCGCGGTATGGGCCATTGGTTTGCCCGCGTCCTCGAGAAGGAGGGATATGCCGTAAGTGTGTGCGGAAGTAATGTGCGTGACGCGGACATCGCAGAAATGGCCGATATATGTGACGTGGTAGTCGTGAGTGTCCCTATGGGGACGACCGGCAATGTTATTGCAAAGGTCGGTCCGCATATGCCCGCGGCTTCTCTTCTCATGGATCTCACGTCCCTGAAGCGGGACTCCGTCAGGTCCATGTTGGAGACATCCGCTTCCGCGGTGATCGGATGCCATCCCCTCTTCGGCCCGGGGGTTGATTCCATCATAGGGCAGCATGTTGTTCTCTGTCCCGCAAGGGCAGGGAAGTGGCTTCCCTGGCTCACGGACGTCTTTCAGAAGAACGGCGCCTTGGTGGTGGAAGCGACGCCGGAGAAGCATGACCAAATGATGGCCATCGTCCAGGGGCTCAATCATTTCAATACAATCATGATGGGTCTGATCTTGAGCGAGACAGGCGTGAGTCTGTCGGAATTAATGGAGTTTGCCACACCGGTCTTTAGGGCGAAGATGGAAATCATGGAAAAGGTATTTTGTCAAAATCCCGGACTCTATGCCGACATCTTAACCATGAATCCCGATATTCATCGGCATATAGATGCATACGAACAAAACGTTGCTCAACTGAAAAGCCTGATCTGTCAGGGAAACAGCGCGGGTATCGTAGATATGATTGAGAAACACGCCTCTTTTTTTAAATGCGTCTGAGTGTGACGCGAAAGATCAGGATTCACCCGCGGATTTCTTCTGGACAAAGCTATCACGGAATGCACGGGGAATTCTGGTTTCCTTCATGTAGCGCGCAGCCTCTTCCATGGTCGAAAAATTTCCAAGCAATATCCTGTGCCAAGTTCCCCGCCCCGGGATATGGACTGTCTCCATACGAACATCGGGCAGCTTCTTTTTCATATCATCCACGAATCCCGCTGCCGCGTCTTTCTTATTTTCAGGAAAGGCCTTTATCTGAATCGCGTATTTCAGTTCACTTGGAGTGTTTGACGGTGCAGGTGCGGCTGGTGGGACATCAGCATGGGGTTTGTCCTGAATTATCTCAGGGGGTAATACTGCCGGTAATTGGGCTATTTGTGTTTCCAGGACGGCGCTTTTTACCTCCGCAGGAATAGGGGGCCGCAACCATTCGGCTCCATCAAAATATGCTGCTTCTCCCGTGAGCCTGTTAATCCTGAGCGGATAGGCCTTCCCTTCAAAGGTCAGTGCATCGTAATGATAAATTACCGGCCAGTAAAAGACGGTAATCAGGCCGAGAATGAGAACAGGCAACAATGTGAAGGCGATGCGGAAAGGGCGAAAGCTGCGCTCCTCGCTCCTCTGCAGGGTCCATTTTCCAGCCCCCGAGTGAAGTCCTGGTTCTTCGGTCGCCGTCGCTTCAGTTTTCACTTGTTGCGGAGCATAAGAGACCTCCTCCGATTGATCGCGGCTTGAGACCTTCCGATAAAGGACGTCCAGTTCTTCTTCGAGTTCAACCTCTTTCTGGTCCCCTTTTTCCAAAAAATTATTTCCCCTCTCCTATGCGTTTGATAAAACCATTGACGACGACGCTCTCATCAATCTGCAGATACCGCGCATATGATTTAAGGAAACCTTTCAGGTAAACCGCAGGAGGGAAGATTTTCAGGTTGTCCTCTTCTATTGCCCGAAGCATGCCTATTTGCACTTTAGTGCTATCCGCAATTTCCTCAAGAGGAATGTCCAATTCCGTTCTTATCTTGTGGAGGTCCGCCCCGGTAAGTGTATCCTGGGCCAGGATTCTTTGTATAATCTCGTTTTGTGAGACCCGTTCTTTCAGCTCCTCAAGTCTTCCGGCAGGTTCAAACACGTCAAAATGGACTTTCTTGAAATCATATATGGGTATCGGCTCTTTCATTTTGTTGCTGTATTGCCCGTCCCTATCCATCAATCCGAGTTCAATGAGCCTGCGATCATACTGTGCCCTGGATTCAAGGTCAATCAAGGCCAGATACGCCTTTTCCAAGAGGGAAAGAATCTCTTCCCTTTCCTCCTTTGAAAAAAAAGAGTAACTGACAATGGATTCGTCCTGATAAAGTTCAAACACCCTCTTGTAAGCGCGCCGTATCTCCAACGGCGATGCATCGGGAAGGATTTCCAGGAGCTCATAGTAATTCTGTTCGCGGAATGGTTTCATTTTATCTTGCACGATCCTCTAACAATTTCTAATCAACGACATTTTGCAGGATTGGTTCTGCTTCATCTATAGTCAGGAGGTTCTTGTGGCAAGTCCTGAGATCAAGAGTCGTCTGAGTATAGGGGTAGAGATCGAGGAAAGGGATCTTTTTACAGACGGCGTTGTGAACCCGTTCATCAAAGCTGATGTTTCCGAGAAAATGCATCTTCAGGGCGAGGTGTCTTTGGATAATTTTGCAGATCAATGCTCCAATATTCGGGTTATCCTGCTTTCTTAACTGATTGAGGGCCAGCTTGAAATTGAAAGTCCGCAATTCATTTTCCAGGATTTCACCCTTCTCGGGGTCCAGTTCTTTCATGATGTAGAGTAGAATGTCCGGGTTGCTTACAGTGGCCCTCGCGTCCCGCTCCTGGGCTTCCTCGGCCAGTGTTCGGAAATTATGGCTGCTCAGGACTTGACGTATTTTCCGAAAATAAACGGACCGAATGAGACGGTAAATATTTTCTATGGAAGTCGGTTCGGGCGTCGTCACAAAGATGCCCAAGGCAGAGATCATAAAGAAATCGATGGTGTTAAAAGAGGTTCCCGCGCCGAGATCCAGGAGGATGTAGTCATAAGGGAGCTTGGGAATGTTTCGAATGATCTTCAATTTTTGTTCGTGGGCAAGATTGGCGATGTCCAGATCATTCATGGCGCCGCTGATGAGATAGAGGTTTGGAACAGGCGTGGGCTCGACTGTCTCCTGAAGGGTGCCTACCTTCTTGTTTAAGAAATCAGAGATGCTTTTTTCAGGCAGGGGAAGACCGATAATGGTGTGGAGATTGGCTGCCCCGAGGTCAAGATCAACCAGAAGGGTTTTATAACCTCCCTTCGCAAGCAGAATACCGAGATTGCCGGTAATGAAACTCTTGCCGGAGCCCCCCTTCCCACCTCCTATGGACCATATGTTAGGCATAGTTTTTCTCAGCAATCTTCATCAGATGGCCGAAGTATAGGAGAAAGGGTGTTATATGTCAAGGGCGACTCGCTGCTCAAAATGGATTTTTCCCGTCTCCCCCGGTCGGGAAATCACGACTATACAATAACAACATCGGTTTTCCCCTTTTCCAATTTGCAGCGCGTGCATATGCCGTCCTGCCGGGGCCTGCAGGGTAATTAATGTGCCTCTTTTGCGCCTTTTCGCTTCGCAAGGCAGAGTATAATATCTGTCCCCGACCGGACGGACGGGAAAATAATGCTTGATTAAAATAAATTCTTCAATTAATTAAAAAAGTTATGCATAGGGAGCATTGCAAAGTTGTGCCTCATCATCGTGAGGTCAGGCCTCGGCGGGAACTGAGAGCAAAGACTTTTTCACGGAGCGGAGAAGGGATGCGAAGGGTTAGGGTTTTCAAAGTAATTGCCTAACGCCTCTCTACGCGTAATCCGCATGTAGACTGGCGGAAATGGAGATTGACCAGTGATCGAAATCAATTTTGAAAAAGGGAGCGGACTCGTACCTGTGGTAGTTCAGGACGCTGAAACAGGAGAGGTTCTGATGCTCGCCTACATGAATCGGGAGGCCTGGCTTAAAACGCGTGAAACGGGCAAGGCGACATACTGGAGCAGGTCGAGAAATGAGCTCTGGGTCAAAGGTGAGACATCCGGGCATATTCAGCATGTCGAAGAAGTTTTTGTTGACTGTGATTCTGATACGGTTCTTCTGAAAGTCAGGCAAGCAGGCGGCGCCGCCTGTCATACGGGCTACAGATCATGCTTCTTCAGAAGAGTCGTTGATGGAAAAACGGAGGTTATCGGGGAGCGAATATTCAAACCGGAGGATGTCTATAAATGAAAAAATTGAAAATTGGCATACCGAAAGGAAGCCTGGAGGTCAAGACCGTGGACCTCTTTAAAATGGCTGGCTGGCGTATTACATATGATGAGAGGAGTTATTTCCCGGAAATAGACGATGAGGACATCTCCTGCACCCTTGTGAGGGCGCAGGAGATGTCAAGATATGTCGAGGATGGAACTCTGGATCTCGGATTGACCGGCAAGGACTGGATCATCGAAAATGAATCGAATGTCATCGAGGTGCAGGATCTGATATATTCGAAGGCATCGTCAAGGCAGGCGAGGTGGGTTCTGGTAGTCAGAGAAGATTCACCGGTGCTGACAATCGGGGACATGGAAGGGAAAAAAATCTCGACGGAATTGGTACGGTTCACGGAAAAGTATTTCAGGGAGAAAAACGTCAATGTTCATGTCGAGTTTTCCTGGGGCGCAACGGAGGCGAAATGTGTTGAAGGCCTCGTAGATGCCATCGTGGAGGTAACTGAAACAGGAACGACGCTTAAGGCTAACAAGTTGAGGATCGTGCATGAGCTGATGAAAACCAATACGAAGCTCATTGCCAATCCTGCCGCATGGGAGGATCCCTGGAAACGCAAGAAGATAGAGCAAATAAGGACGCTGCTGAACGGCTCGTTGCTGGCCATGGGGAAGGTGGG
>PLMX01000245.1 GCA_003142635.1 Syntrophaceae bacterium
GTCGGGGGATAATATTTTAAAAAGGAAAGGAAGAATCAATGTTTTACCAAGAAAAATGCAACTTATGTGGAAAGTGCCTGGAGTTTTGTCCTTATGTGGAATACGACCTCAAGCAGGCGCAGGAGGAAATGAAGGAGCTTGTATCGGGAGGAACACCGCCGATTGTGGGTGCCTGCGTTACCTGCGCATCCTGTAATTTGGTCTGCCCGACCCAGGCCAATCCATTCGATTTGCTGAACCGGCGCCAGGAAGAAACGGGTGCCCTCGGCATTCCCGAGCAGGCTATGCAGAATTTTGCCAAGCTCTATAATCTGCCGACCGTCGTAAAAAAAGGCAAAGAAGGCAAGCCTGTGCTGAATCTGTGCATCGTGGGAGATATGGTCCGTGAACTTCTGGACAATCCTCTTTTCGATGATTTGACGATTGTCGAAGGCGCGGACTATTTNNGAACCGAGCCCCGTCAGAGAGGAGGCCAAGAGATTCATCGGAAACCTGGCCGCCCTGGGAGCTAAAGAAGTGATCTGTTTCCACGATGACTGTTACACGCTGCTGACCACCCTGGCCCAGGAGTATGGCTTGAAAGTGCCTTTCCAGCCTGTCCATATCTTTGAATATCTCTACCGGGAACTCAAAAAGCGCGAGGGCCAACTCAAAGCGCTTCCCCTCCGCGTTGCCTACCAATCCCCCTGCGCCTCGCGCTACACACAGGGAAAGGATATCTAT
Organism: Syntrophaceae bacterium; assembly: GCA_003142635.1. GTDB lineage: Bacteria > Desulfobacterota > Syntrophia > Syntrophales > UBA2185 > Fen-1135. The sequence goes on from PLMX01000245.1 coordinate 724, forward strand.
CTCGATAAGATTTTTGAACTCCTCGGAGTGGAGAGGCCGGCACGAAAGTATGAAAGAATGAACGCACTTTGCTGCGGCGCCCCGCTCATGGCCCGCGACAAGGAACGGGCGGCGATTGTGAAAAAATGGAATATCGACGATGCAAAAAAAGTGAAAGCGGATACCATGGTTTTCCTCTGTCCCATGTGCTATCTCAATCTTCGGAAGCTCTGCAAGGATGATTCAATCTATCCGATATTCATAACGGAACTATGCAAAAAGGCGCTTCGAGAATAGAAAAAAGCGATAAAGGATGGTGTGATGGAGAAGCATGTAAACGTGAAAGAAATTGACAAAGTAGAAATTCTGACCCTGCAGGACAATTATATCGATCTGACCGTCGCGGACAACAATGAGATTATACGGCGGGCGTCACCCTTGAAAGACGGCGAGTTTCGCAAATCCATCCTGTCGGAGCACGGCTTTTCCGCCATTGTCCGGACAACGGTCGGAAACAATACTCACACGCTCCTGTTCGATACGGGATTTTCCGAAATCGGGGCGGCATACAATGCAAAAGCCCTGGACGTGGACCTGTCTGCGGTGGAGGCCATTGCTCTTTCCCACGGGCATAACGATCACACGGGGGGATTTGCATCCATGATGGCGGCAATCCCCAACAAGGGCATTCCAGTGGTCGCCCATCCGGCCATCTTCCGGTCTCCCCGTTACCTGAAGGTCAAGGAAAACGTGAAAATTCACATGTTGTCATTAACCCGGGAAGGGGTAGCCGCCGCGGGCATGAAACTGGTGGAGACCCGGTCGCCTCTGGTCCTGTTGGATGGCGACGCCCTCTTTCTTGGGGAGATCCCGCGCCGGACAGACTTTGAAAAGGGTTTCCCCATTGCGTATTACCAGGAGAACAACATGGAAAAATGGGACCCTATCGAAGACGACACCTCGCTGGTCATGAATATCAAGGGTAAGGGGCTCGTTATTCTGTCTGGATGCGCCCATTCAGGCATTGTGAACACCGTTCTTTATGCCAGGGAAGTAACAGGAATTGAAATGGTGCATGTAGTGATGGGGGGGTTCCATCTCTCTGGTCCTCTTTTTGAACCCATTATCGGCAGGACCACTGATGAACTGAAAAAGCTCAATCCGGCCTATATCATTCCAACGCACTGCACGGGTCGGAAGGCTATCTCCTATATTGAAAAGGAAATGGGAGATCGATTCATTCTCAATATGTCCGGCACGAAATTGACTTTTGCAGCATAACCATCCTTCGCCGGTCTGATCAAATGGTTTACCGACATGAGTGGATGGCGGGGATGAAAACAGAAGTATCATAGAACAATTGAAAGGAGGGAANNCTTATCATCCTTACTACTTCTATTCATAACACTGCTACTCCCCTCTCAGTTTTTAGCCTATGATATTGACCCCATCGTTTCCACAGAATGGCTGGCAGCCAATCTGAACAATCCCAAGGTCGTTGGTATAGACATCAGGAATATCGAGGATTATAGGGAGGGCCATATACCTGGTGCCGTTAGTGCTTATTACGGTATGTGGACAACTATGAAAGAAGGGAAGCATACGGAATTACCACCGGAAGACGATCTCTTCGACGCTGTCGGTGATTCAGGGATAGAGGCTGATTCCATCGTGGTGATTATTTGCAAAACCTACCATTGTTTTTACCAGGTCATGGCCCCCCGCGTTCTATGTACCCTTCAGTATGCAGGTCTGAAAAATGTCAGCATTCTTGACGGGGGCCATGAAAAGTGGNNCGAAGCCGAAAAAGACCATTTACAAGGGCAAACTTAACAAGGAACTGCATGTAGAAAAGGATTACGTAGTCAGTCGTTTTGGGAAAGCAATTTTCATCGACGTTCGTGAACCTATCTTCTTCAGCGGGACAAAAAAACAAGAATTTGTAGAAAAGGCCGGTCGTATTCCGGGGGCCGTAAACCTTCCGGCGTCGGCAGCATATACGGATATGGGCACGTTCAAAAAGAAACAAGACCTTGAGGCTTTGGCGGCGGCAGTAGTCGGCAAGGACAAATCTAAAGAGATCATCACCTATTCCGATACCGGCCGGTGCTGTCCCACTTGGGCTTTCATTCTTACACATGTTCTTGGGTACAAGAACGTTAAGGTATACGGCGGCTCTTTTGAGGAATGGATAAAAGATCCCTCACTTCCAGTGAGCCGTTGAGGTCTGGTATTTTTTTAGTACCACGGCTTAAACAATTGATTTATATGAGAAATGGCGTTTTACAGAAGGGTAGTTACTACATACCGAGAGGAGAAATACAAGGAAGAGACAGAAGTATCCCTTCCTTTACTGTTAATTTCAGAC
>PLMX01000103.1 GCA_003142635.1 Syntrophaceae bacterium
TTTATGAAACGTTATACTAGAGGGTTTACCTTGCCGTATTCCTCCGTCATCTCGGGGCGAGCGCCGTCTGGGTCATCTTTCCGCTGTATCTGGTTTCCATAGGGCTCGATCATTTTTGGATCGGCCTTTTATGGGGCGTCAATTTTGTCGTGCAATTTCTGGTGATACGCCAGCTCGAGAGATTTTCCAAATTCAAGACTTTTTTCTGGGGTCAAGTGCTTTCGATATTCGTGTTTTCAGCATATGCTTTTTTTACAAGCAAGTTCTCTCTGGTCATACTGCAGGTGGTCCTCGGAGTGGCCTGGTCATGTCTCTATGTCGGCGCCCTGCTGATCGTCTTGCGCGGTGGGAAAGAAAAGGGCACTGCGGGAGGTATCTTCCAGTCTACCCTTAATTTGTGCAATGCCATAGGTCCGATCATCGGCGGCCTCATTGCTTAGGGATGGGGGTATCGCGGCGTTATGCTTTTCGCGGCAGCCCTATGCGTGGGCGGTATGTTCGTAACTGTACCGGCCCGCCCGCCCGCATCCGGCACTTAGCGCGCTCTTCAATGGAGATTAATTATGCTTTACAGCAAGCCCGTAACAGAAATCATCGGGAAACGTTTTTCCTGTCGGACATATATAGACAAGCCCATCGCGGAAGAAGACCGGGAGCGTCTTTCCGCTTTCCTATCTGTAATCGGCAGAGGCCCATTCGGTGCAGCGGTGCGCTTTAAACTTATCGTAGCTACGTATGAGGATCGAAAGGCCCTGAAGGGACTGGGGCACATACGGCTTTATCAGGGACGCCACGGGATTTATCGTGGGCGCCGTGGGACCTTCTTCAAAGAGTCTGGAAGACTATGGCTACATGCTGGAGAGCGCCATTCTGTTTGTGACGGACATGAAACTGGGCACTTGCTGGCTGGGAGGCAGTTTTACCAGAAGCAGCTTTGCAAGAAAGATTTCCGCCACAGTGGAAGGACTTGTGCCTGCCGTAGCCTCCGTCGGATATATTCTGAAGAAGGAGCAATCGGGCGTCACGATCCGTCAGCTTGTGGGAGGACACAACCGTAAGCCCTGGGAGAATCTTTTCTTCCGGGAGAAATTCGGCGTTCCTCTCTCACCCGATGATGCCGGACCCTTTGCAGGGCTGCTGGAAATGGTGCGTATAGCGCCATCCGCTTCAAACAAGCAACCCTGGAGAATTATCAAAGACCGTGATTCCTGGCACTTCTACATGCAACGCACCCGTGGGTACGGCAAGAGCTTTACTTTCAGGCTCTTGAACATAGCGGATCTGCAGAGGGTGGATATGGGCATCGCCATGTGCCATTTCGAATTCACGGCGCGCGAACTTGGCTTGAAAGGCAGGTGGGAGATTAAGGAACCAAAGATCGAAAAGCCAAACGCCCTTTGCGAATATACCATAAGCTGGATCGGAGAAGTTTAACTCTCCACGACTGACTGCGAATCCCCTTTTCCTTCTTGCGAAGTTCACGCTGCCCATGATAAATATAAATCAGGTTGATCGGAACGTCCATAATTAGAATCGTTGGTATTTCTCTTGCTCCCATATAGAAAGAATCGGAAGCAAGAACGGGGAGAAAAAATGCAGGAAAAAACGGCGTCCACATCATCAGACCTTTACAGGGCCTGCACTGTCTTGTTTGGAACAGATGCAAATGTTTCCGGCAATATCCTGAAATGCCTCAGGGCTTCCGGGCTCAAGAGGGCGTACCGGAAGAGGGCTTTCGAGACACACCCGGACCGCGCCACAGCGCTTGCCGAATCGCCCTCAAACCTGACAGAGCGCTTCAGAGAAGTTACCCTCGCCTACAATCAATTGAACGCATTTCTCGAATATCCCTGGAGATACCCGCATAGCGGTCACGCCCACAGGGCCCATGAACATGAAGCAATGAGAAAAAGACAGCGGACATATGAGACGCATGATCAAAGAAGGTCGGGAAGCAGCGCTCATCGGGGCAGGTATCAGGGCATGAGTGAACATCTCTGGCAGGGAGGGCTTCCGGGAAAACAGCTTCTCCTTGGTCGGTTTCTTTACTACAGCGGCATCATTTCGATGACGAGCCTGATCGAGGCTATCGTGTGGCAAAAAAGCAAGCGGCCCATGGTTGGCAACATTGCGGCGCGATGGGACTGGCTGGATCAGAACGATATCCGGTCAATTATCTCCATGCGACGCAGAGGCGAGAAGTTCTGTGAATGTGCTCTTCGCTGCGGGTACATCAGCAGCTATCAACTGACCATTCTCCTTGCGAGACAAAGAATGCTGCAGCCCCTCATCGGCAGCTTCTTCGTTGATCGCAAGATTATCGCTCCCCGCGAAATGGAGCGTATCGTCGAGCAATTTCACACCCACAACAGAAAGCATTGACGCCGGTGATCCGCCTGCGCCGCCCTATTTGACCTTATACATCTCTTGATAAAGCTGAATCTCGATGGCGTCGAAAAAAGTGTCGTACTGTTTTTTCCCGAGGAGCCTTCGCATTTCCCAGCCGTTTGACGCCTTCTTTTCGGTAATGACGGAGAGAACAAGCTCACATTCTTTCCAGTTGATTTTTTTTACACGGGCTATGCCCTTGGTCCTCCAGTCATCCTGAACCAGGTAACCCGACTCCACCTGGTTCGTCTCCTGATTGATCGCGGCAGTTCCGAACCCCTTGTCTTTGAACACCTGTGCGACAGCCTGAAGCAGCTTATTTTCGCTGGCCTCGTAAACGTGCGCAAATTCGTCCGGCTTGGAAATGACTTCTCCCTCTTCCTTGCAGGAAGCAAAAATGAAACCGGTTGCAAAAATGACGGGCAAGAGAAAGATAAGTAAAGTTTTGCGCTTAATCATGGCATAAGATAATTGAGGCGATAGAAGGGGCGCTTCCGTCAATCAGCTCTGTAATTGGAATAGTCCCGATATCATTTCCTTGCACGTGATACCTTCGAAAATCAGCACCTGTAGTCATTAACGTAGTGCCGCAGCCCCGGGCAGCGAGCAAGGGCATTGAGCTGTCGGTCTTATGGTTTCTCAACGGCCAGCAAGATTTCTCTCGTCTAAATGACAAGATGGGAAATTTTCAAAGTTCTTATAGCGGTATGGGAATTCTATTAATAGCGCGGTCTGCCGCCGGGACGTCTGCCGCCGCCGCCGCCACCGCCACCGCCACCGCGGCGATCATCGGTGCGGGGCCGAGCCTCATTCACGTTCAACTTCCGTCCCTTCACCTCTTTGCCGTTGAGACCGCCGATGGCAGCCTGTGCTTCCTCGGTTGACGGCATTTCAACAAATCCGAATCCCTTGGAATGGCCGCTGGACTGGTCCTTGATGATGGATGCGGACGCTACCTGCCCGAATTCTCCAAAAGCCTGACGTAAATCTTCTTCCGTAACAGTGTAAGCCAAGTTCCCTACGTAAATATTCATAACATCTCCTTCATTAGATTTGGCACATTATATCCGTTTATTTCTCTTTTGTATATTTAATTTCTTCTCTTTCGAATCAACGGATACTGCCTTGTTTTCGCTATATAAAACGGGAATAACTGAAGACAGGCGCTTTTCTCCATGGATACCGGGGTTCATGCAGGATACTCGAAGCAGGCTCTGTCAACGGTGGAGGAATCAGACGTCTGTCGCACCGGAGACTGTTTGAGGACATTTGCCAAACTGCTGACATTCAATCGCATGGCTTTCAGGGCTGATTTGCAAGCTCGACCTCGACCGGCGCCGGCGCCTCATCAGACTCAGGCGCCTTGTCTTTTTTGCTCTGACGCCTCAGCATCTTTTCTTTGGCTTTTCGCATGCGCTCAAGTTCTTTTTGCCTCTTAATGAACTTGTTTTGACTTTGCCTTGCCATATTCTACCTGCCTTCATACGGCTTCGTCTATGCCGCTTATGAGGAAATACTTTCAGCCCTAAAAAAACCCAGCGCCCTTTTTAAGCTCTGGGTAGGGGACTGGGACATCAACCGGCTCTAAAAGTTAATTTACTATATGATGCCCCGTCGATTATGTCAAGCATCAGTCTGACGGGGCGTTTTTGACGAATGCAGCAGGAAAAGATTTTTGATTCAGAGCAATAATTCAGCCATGGCGTCATCCGGCAGGGCGTCGCCGAACAAGCCTGTTTGCCGACTGCCCGGCGCGGCCATTTGCAATTGACACCGGGTATCTTTACCTTTATACTCCGTAAGCCAGAAAACAAGTTTCAATTACATTCGAAGGCAGGCCCAACAGGGAAAACGCATGGTAATTACCGGATGCCCTTCTTCGCCGGCGGCAAATGCATATTTTATGAAACCTGCAATCAGCCATCGTGGAATGCCAGGCTCATCAGGGAGGAGCAGTCTGAGGGTCTATCTTCTTCTTATCACCCTGATCGCCCTTGTCATAGTATACTATCGCATGCCCAAGCCGTGTCAGGAGCCGCTCACCTACCGGATAGGCACGGTAGATGCGAGGTTCGGCGTGAGCCGCCAGGAGTTTGCAGATGCGGCAGGCAAGGCTGCATCCATCTGGAGGAAGCCATACGCCCGCGCGCTTTTTCGGGAGGAGCCGGAGGGCAGGATAGAGGTCAATCTCGTCTACGACTACAGGCAGGAAGCTGCGGACAAACTGAAAAAACTCCACTACGCAATCGGGACCACCAAAGGCGCATATGACGACATGAAGGTTCGCTTTCTGAACCTGAAGGTGGAATATGAAAGTAAAAATTCAGCACTTGCGCAGGACTCTAACACTTACAGCAGACGTCTTGGCGCCTACAATGCCCAGATTGAAGCGGGGCGTCAGCGAGGCGCAGTAACGGAAGCCGTCTACAAGCGGCTCACGGCGGAGGCGGGCGAATTGAACAACATCCGTGAAAACCTGCAGGCGCGCCAGGAGGAAGTCAGTAAGATGGCGGATATACTTAACAGCATGACCGTTGTTATAAATGATATCGCCGCCAACTATAACCTCGACGTAGTCAAATCCTATGATGCAGGCAACAGACTGGGCAGCGAGTTTTGCGGGGGCGATTATATCAGCAAGGACGGCAAGCGCACAATTACAATCTACCAGTTTGACGATAATAACAGACTGGTGCGGGTGCTCGCCCATGAATTCGGCCATGCCTTGGGATTGCAGCACAACGATAATCCTAAGGCCATAATGTACAGGCTGATGCAATCGGATTCCCTCAGCCTCGCTCCGGATGACGTTGCCGCACTGAAAGAGCGATGCAGCTCGTAAGTCGAGGAACAACCGGGATAGAAACGATGGCGGTCCATAACAAGATCGGTGCGATGACACAGGAGATGACGAAGTGGCGTCATGCGCTCCACGCCTGCCCGGAAACAGCCTTTCAAGAAAAGGAGACGTCCGATTACGTGGTCGAAAGATTGCTCTCCTTCGGCCTCGATATTTATCGCGGTCTTGCCGGTACGGGCATTGTATCAACCATTCAAAGGGGCACGGGAGGTTCGCCGGCCATAGGCCTCCGCTCCGATATGGACGCCCTTGATATTGCGGAAGCAACCGGTCATCCTTACGCGTCCCGCAACAAGGGAAAGATGCACGCCTGCGGCCATGACGGCCATATGAGCATGCTTATCGGGGCGGCGAAATATCTTGCCGCAAACGACACCTTTCGCGGGACAGTCCACTTCATCTTCCAGCCCGCCGAAGAAAACGAGGGGGGAGGGGGAAAGATGATCCGGGAGGGGCTATTCGACCGGTTTCCCGTCCGGTCGGTATTCGCCCTGCACAACTTTCCCGTTCTGCCCGAAGGTGCGTTCGCCATCTGCAAAGGCCCCATGATGGCGGCCTATGATGTCTTCGATATAGAAATAAGAGGAAAGGGCGGCCATGCCGCCACCCCCCAGAATGTGAAGGACCCCGTTCTCGCGTCAGCCTATCTGGTGAACCTTCTCCAGAGTATAGTGAGTCGCGATGTTAATCCGGCGCAGGCTGCGGTAATCAGTGTTACGGAAATTCACGGCGGCACCTCGTATAACATAATTCCCGACACGGTCAGGCTCCGGGGGACAACGCGTCATTTTCTTCCCGCGGTGCAGGACATCGTGGAGGCGCGCATGCGAGAGATATGCGCCGGTGTGTCGGCTTCTTTCGGCGTTGCCGTTGACATGTCCTACCAGAGGCGCTATCCACCTCTCGTCAATACGGATCGGGAGACTGATGAAGCGATCCGGGCTGCGACCATGGTCGCGGGACAGGACCGGGTCTTTGCCGACATCACACCTGTCATGACCTCGGAGGATTTTGCCTTCTTCCTTAAGGAGAGGCCGGGGGCATACATGGGGATCGGCGGCGGAAATCCAAAGGAGACCGGGAGACTGCACCAGTCCCTGTATGATTTCAACGACCGTATCCTGCCCGTGGGCGCAAGCTACTGGGCAACTCTCGTGGAGACGCTGCTGCCGAAGTGAAGGAGTTGATACAGCAGACCTTCAGGGGCTGTTGCCCAAAGCCTGCTTTAAAATTCGGGCAAGAGGTCTATGAGCCGGGGAGCTAAAAAATAATCCATTTCCCGGAATGCATTAAATCGAAGCTTTATGCCCTTAAATAATACCCTCTCCTCAATGGATGAGATGCATTTAATGGCTGAAGCCTTCAGCTCTTTGTCAAACTTCAAAAGAACCATAATGTTCTGTATCGCGGATGTAAGGTATTCCTGAATCTGTACCCTCCAGAGCCTTCTCCAGCGTGCCCGTTTGAAGCCAAACCTGACAGCTCTGGCAAACGAGCGCTCCATTAAGTGCTGGCG
>PLMX01000120.1 GCA_003142635.1 Syntrophaceae bacterium
TATTTTATTTCGCTTTCACGGAGAGCCTCCGCTCTTGTAATCTCGGTGATGTCGGTGACCGTAGAACGGTAGTGATCGAATTTACCTTCATCATCTATTACAGCTATGGTGTCGATCAGCGCGTCGAACAGACTGCCGTCCTTCCCTGTGAGCTTTAGTTTGCAGGTCTGTTTGCTTCGCGATTCGTGGGCCTTCTGAAGATGTGACTGGAAGATGCTGAGATGCCCGGGTATGATAAAGCGCTGGAACGGCTGCTTGGTAAGAGATCGCTTCTCCGTGCCGAATAAGGATGCACCGGTGACATTCGCCTCAATGATATGTCCCTTTCTATCTAAGGTGAAATACCCGACAGGGGCAAAGTCATAAAGTTCGCTATACTTGTACTGTGATTCAGCAGTCTCCGCCTGAGACTCTCGCAATGCCTCATTCTGCATCTCCAGTTCTATCTGGTGAACATGCAGTTCATGAACGAGTTTCTGGATTTCGGGAACAGACATCTCCCCGGTGCTGTCCGTAGACCCGGTGACCTTCTTTTTCGCCCTCCTGCGCAGATCATCAACATGCTTTGTTTTGGAGATGTTCTTTGTCACAGTCGCCTTCTTCTTACGCGCCCCACGATTGATGCTCGTCATACTCGTTCACGATCCGCCAAAAAACAAAACCCCTCTTTCTTCCAAAAAGCGGGGTTTTCATCGTCAATTCATATCACCCTCGATAAGCGTTAGGGTCTTGAATTTTATGTATTGAAATTACTTAAACTTGAATGATTGTATCACGACTTTTGTCATTAATCTACTATTAAGTTCAATAGGAGCAAGCTAATGCTTTCAATAATTATCAGTTGAAGTGCGCATGAGGTCTGGCGCAATCTTATAGCCTTGGTTCTTGTCACTGGAGCGGAAGCCTGAGGATGTCCGCTTTCAGGTACAAAAAAAAGATTGACATCAATAGTATCAATTGATACCATACGGCCAATGATACCTTCTCGTAGGACGATAGTCGGAAAGATTGCGCTTGCTCTGAAGGCAAGCAAATCAGGCAACGTTGTCCTGGTTGCTCCTGATATATAATAGCTGCAGACATTATGAACCTTGGTCGTGAGATTGGTGAAATACCGGATATCCTCTATGAACTTTTGGAAAATGCAGATTCAAAGGATTATAGAGGAACGCGACCACCTCAAAGGTCTTATGAGCCGATTATTTCCGGTTGTTAATTATATGCATTCAAAACAACAAGTAAAACTATCGGGTGTACGATTTATTATAAGTTTACCATAAAGGATGATACCTTGTGGTTGGTCTCCCTGCATAAGGATAGACCAGAGAAAAAGGGGAAGTAATATGGAAAAGAAAAAATTAAGGTGTCCTGCGGGTCACGGGGAAATGAAACTAACTAATAAGCAGAAACACATGAACTTCAAGGGTGTCGATATTGATTACCCGGTGGGGTGTTTTATTTGCCCGACCTGTGGCTTAGAGGCTGGAACACTGGCACAGGGGGCAGATATACAAAAAACCATGGCAGACGCTTACCGTAAGAAGGTGGGATTGATGTCCGGCAAGGAAATTATCGAAGGGCGCAAGAAACAGCATTTGACCCAAGATGCATTCGCAAGCAGGATGAAGATAGGAATCGCGAGCATCAAGCGATGGGAAGGCGGCATCATACAAAGCAAGTCTATGGATAAGATGCTCCGTCAGGCATTATCAGGTCATTTATGCGGCGATTTGCTAACGGGCAATAGACCCTTTGTAATCCCCCGCGTAAAGATGGCATTACTTTACCTTGAAAAGGTCATCGGCGTAAAGGTGCTCAAGGAAAGAGACAAGATGCTATTTGCATCAAAATACATGTGGTACATCGACATGCAAGCATATCGTGAGACGGGACAGAGCATCACCGGTGCGACATATGCCGCCCTCCCTATGGGACCGCAGTTAAATAACTATAAGGACTTGGTAGAAGAAATAATCAGTGCGACCGTGCAGCAAACTGAGCCGCTGACGGAAGAAGAAAAATGGATCATAGAAAAGGTTGCTTTCGCATTTCCTCGTACTAGAGATGTTTATAATGCATCCCACCGGGAAACCGTATGGAAAGAAAAATCCACAGGAAACACTATCCCCTACTCGGACGCTTATAGACTGACTGAATTATAAAAGTTAATGGTGTCAGGTCTTGTTGAAAAAGGTTACCTCTTTGTCATTCCCATCCCCGATAAGAACATTGAAGCTCTCCGTAGCAAGCTGCGGAGAGCTTCAATGCTTTCTGAAGAGCCCGAGGGAGAATTTTTTACCGATTCGTTTTTCTGGTGAAGGTCAAGAGGATAACGGAGAGGAGGACATAGGCGAAGGCGATTGTGTAATGCGCCTGTGACGCAACCATCCAGGGCAGGTAGACCTCGCCTGCGGGCGACACGGAATGGATGATACCGAAGAGGGAAAAGAGGGCGCAGGCGAAGGTACAAAGAGCGGCAAGCCGCGGCTTGCGGTCGATCAGAAAGGCCAGCATGCTTCCCCAGAGGAGCGCTGTGAGGATAAAGCCGTTGCTGAGGACTGTAAGGCTCTGATACATGACTTGTAAACGTATGGGGAGCTTGTCAGGTGTGATGGCCATGGCGCCCAGGAACTGGCCGAGGATAATGATTACGAGATTGGCAATAACCGGCATGAAGCTCAGGCTCACAGCCGGGGAATGCGCCTCGGGCGCCTCTTTGTAGGCTTGATGGACGATCTCGAAACCGATGAAGATGAAGATCGGGGCCAGCACAGCGCGGGGGATGATGCCCACGATCATTGATAAGAGACCGATAACGGATCCTATGCCGATAGCAAAAGCGGTGAGGAGCGTATACCAGTGCGTAGCGCCCATTTTCTTGTATGCCGGATGTCCGATATACGGCGTGGTCTGAGCCACACCGCCGAAGAAGGACGCGATCAAAGATGTAAACGCCTCGGTCAGCAGGATATCGCGCATATGGTAATCATCGCCCGCGAGGCGCGCGCTCTCCGTATTATTGATGCCCCCGATGATTGTCATGATGCCGAAGGGAATAGCGATGGGGAGATATTGTATGCTCTGCGGCAGAGTCTTGAGGAAATCGACGGAAAAAATCGGGAGACACAGGGACATCTCAAAAGATGGTTCCTTGAACTCCGGAATATATCCGGTGTATCCGAGAATGAAATGGATGGCAGTGCCCAGAAGTACGGCGATCAAAACGCCGGGGATGCGGCCGGGAAACCTCATCTTCCCGAGGAGGACGGCAAATATAATTCCCATGGCCACGACACCGACGACTACCTCGTTGAATATTTCAATGAGGGGGAGAAAACCGAGGAGCAAAAGACCCACGCCGGCGATGGATCCGAGGAGCCCGGCTGTAGGTATGACGCGCTGCACCCAGGCGCCGCAGAAGGAGGTTATGACCTTGACGACGCCAATCATGAAGAGAGTAGCCATGCCAATCTGCCAGGTGAGTATCGCGTCGCGTGTCACGATATAAGCGGGGCCGAGAACGGCATAAGTGAGGCCGATGGAAGAAGGCGTATCAAGACCGAGGGGCATGGCAGTAACATCTTTGCGGCCTGTTTTCTTTTGCAGTCGTAAGGCCAAATACGAATAGACGATATCGCCGAAGAAGACTCCTACGGCCGTGCCCGGGATCATACGTGTCAGGATGATATCTGCGGGATAGTTGAACGTGAATATGAGGATGGAGCTCACGAAGATAAGGACACCGAGGTTGTCGAGAAAAAGAGCGAGGAAGGCGGTCGTCTCTCCCCAAATCCTGTTCTCCTCAAATGCGCTCCCTGCCTTCACCCTGACATTTCACCCCGCATCAAGTTCGGTCTCTACTGCTGTAAGACCATTTATAATATAAGCCCGCTTTTGCCTTACCTCTTCGTGAGCCTCCGGAACATTTTGGTGAAGCGCATCATCTCCGCCATGTCGGACATCCGGATCTTTCCCGTCATGAACGCCCATTCCGGTTTCATCTTGCCAAATTCGATATCATGGTACGTTTTGTCCGCAACAGTCACGGTACACTTTGCCTCACCCTTGAGTCCGGGCTCAACGCTGCATTTGCCTTTCGCGATGGTTACCGTGAACTGCCCGCCTTCGGTTCCGGAGATGTCAAAATGAAATACCGTTTCCCAGTCGCCGGCATTTTCTGGCACAAATCGTTCAGGCAGGGTTTGAAGAATTTCAGCCGCCGTCTTCGGCAAGGGCACGACTCTTTCCTCTTTTCCCGATGCGGGCGCAGCTTCCCGCGCACTTGTCTCTTGATGTTCTCCCGGTCTATCGGAAACGGGCTGGTAACCCACCTGATCGATCATGATACGGGCGATGATCTCCCTCATAATCTCGGAGGTGCCGCCAACGATCGTTCCTACCCGCGCATCGCGGTACATCCTGGAGATCGGGTATTCATCCATGTAGCCATAGCCGCCGAAGAACTGGAGACATACGTTGGCGGTTTTATTTGCAAGCTCGCTCGTGAGCAGTTTGGCCATGGAGGAGAAATGGACGGCGGTCTCGCCCTGACTGTGCAGCCATGCCGTGTAATACATAAGCTGCCGGGCCGCCTCCAGCTCCGCCTGTAAGTCCGCCAGCGTATGCCGTATCGCCTGGAACTTGGCCAGGGGCCGGTTGAAGGCCTGTCTCTCTTTGATATACGCGAGGGTCAATTCCAGTCCGAGAAAGGCGCCGCTGATGGAGCCGATCGCACCGACCAGGCGCTCCAACTGGAAGCATTCCATGATGTAATAAAACGCTTTGTTCTCTTCGCCTATCCGGTTTGTGACTGGTACGCGGACATCTTCGAAGGTGAGCTCCCCTGTATCGGAACAGTGCCAGCCCATCTTGTGGAGTTGTCTGGCAGAAAATCCCGGTGTATCGCGATCCACGAGGATCAGGCTGATTCCTCCCGCCCCGGCTTCAGCGTCCGTTTTTGCTGCCACCAGGATGAAATCTCCGAAGACGCCGTTGGTGATAAAAGTCTTTGATCCGTTGATGATGTAATAGTCGCCTTGTCTCACGGCTTTGGTCCTGATTGCCGCTACGTCCGAGCCTGTGTTTGGTTCCGTGATGGCCAGGGCGCCGATCTTTTTTCCTGTAATCGCAGGTACGAGATAATTCTCTTTCAGCTCTGCGCTTCCGAAACGGTGTACGTATTCAGCGGCCATATAGGCATGAACGCTTACTGCGGCAGCGAATCCACCCATGGTGGAGCGGGGCAATTCTTCGAGGAGGACAACAGAATAAAAAAAGTCCGCCGCCGTTCCCCCATACTTTTCAGGATAATTTACGCCGAAGAACCCGAGGTCCCCCATCCTGTTCCAGATGGCGCGGGGAATGGCTCGATTCTTCTCCCATTCATCTGCATGCGGGGTGACTTCCTTTTCAACGAATTGCCGCACCATACGCCTGAATATTTCGTGATCCGCGGTGAAATACAGCGACTTCATAAACACTCCTTTCCCTTTTTTCTATCGAGACCTTTGAAAATGTCTGTCTTGTGTCATTCCGAGGAGTGAAGCGACGAGGAATCTTATGTATCGTTTAAAGAGATCCCTCTCTTCGGTCGGGAAAATATTTCTCCTTTCAGTCGAAATGACAAGAAGGGGTCGAAATGACAAAGTGGAAGTTTTAAAAGCTCTTCTGTCGCATTGTAATTTTAGCTCTCTTTATACATACTATCAAGAAGGTCTTTGTATTTATCTTCGATAACTCTTTTCTTGAGTTTCATGGTCGGGGTCATTTCTCCGCCTTCGATGGAGAAAGGCGCCGGGAGTACGCGGTAATACTTGATCTGCATGTATCGGGGGATCTGTTCGTTCGCGGCGTCCACCTCTTTTTGAATTCTTTCTACAACCAGAGGATGCTTAACCAATTCCGGCCAGGAGAGGTTGTCTCTGAACCCTTTATGTTCGGCAATTGCCTGCACGGCATTTTGATCGAGTACAAGGAGCGCCGTCAGGTAATTCCGGCGGTCGCCGTGCACATACGCCATCTCGATATACCTGCCTCCTGAGAGGAGATTCACGATGAGAGCCGATGCGATATTTTTTCCGCCTGACGTGATAATGAGCTCCTTCTTCCGATCCGTGATGATTACGCGCCCCTCTTCGTCTATTTCTCCTATGTCGCCTGTCCGATAAAATCCATCGGACGTGAAGGTGGCATTTGTCTCCTCCGGGTTCCGCCAGTATTCCTTGAAGATATTTGGACCTTTGACTTCCAGCTCACCGTCTTCGGCAACGCGCACCTCGACATGCGGCAGGGGTTTTCCCACCGTGCCAAAGCGATAGTCATGGGGACTGTTCAGAGTGGAAGGGGTCGTAGCTTCCGTGGCGCCCCACCCTTCGATGATCAGGATATCCATGGCGGCGAAGAACTCCGCCACTTCTTTGCTGAGAGGCGCTCCGCCGGAGACAGAGAATACCAGCTCGCCACCGAAGATGCCCTTCACTTTTTTGAAGAGGAGCGCGTCGGCAACGCGATGAAGAATATTTACGTGCCAGGGAAGGGGCTCTCCCTTCATTTTGAGATGTCCCGCTTTTTTCCCCAAACCAAGAGCCCAGGAGAAGATTGCTTTTCTAACGGGAGAGGCCGAGCGCACGCCCTGCGTTATCTTGGCATGAATCTTCTCAAAGACGCGCGGGACAGCGATGAAGTAATTTGGTTTAACCTCACGGAAATTCTCGACGATGGTGCCCAGGCCCTCCGCGTAGCAGATACAGCCTCCCGTATAGAGGATCAGGTAGTATCCGCCGAAACGCTCCATCGCGTGGGCGAGGGGGAGGAAACTGATGTTTCGTTTGAGTTTGCTTATATCCCCTACGTGCTCAATCAGCATTTCCAGCGTTCTGACGTAATTATTGTGTGTGAGGACGACGCCTTTCGGGCTGCCCGTCGTTCCGCTCGTGTAGATGATGCACATGGCGTCCTCACCGGTGATTTTTTCCGCGAGTTCATGAATTCTGCGAACCGCCTCAGGCGAAGGCGCCTCCTGCAGAAGGACCGAAAAGGGAAAGACCCAGGAGGGATCGCTTGCTGTAAACGGTTCGGAGAAGGTGAAGATGCCTTTGACGCTCGGTATTTCTTTTCTAACTGCAAGGATCTTCTGGAGCTGCGCTTCATCCTCCACAAAGAGGAAGGAGGCCTCCAGGTCCTGGATAATAAATGCGGCCTCCTCGGGAAGGGAGGAGGAGTAAATGGCAGAGTTGATGGCGCCAGCCAGGAGCGCGCCGGCGTCTGCCTCGGCCCACTCCACGCGGTTTCGTGAAAAGATTGCTATCCGATCGCCGTGCTGGAGACCCCGCTTCATCAGTGCGGAAGCGACGCGGAAACAGATATCATGCAGTTCGCCGTAGGATATCGTCTTGTAGCTGCCGGCGGATTTGAACATCAACGCCGGGTCCTTTTCATACCGTGGAAAGTTTTTCAAGAGAACCTGATTAAAATTCTTAAACGTCATATTACAAATTCATTTCTTTGCGCAGTGCAGGCCCTTCAGTCCTGCCGATTCTATGTCATTCCCACGAAGAGACTGTGTCGTAATTCTCTTTTCTGTCATTTCGAGTGAAACGAGAAATCTTAGTAGCAATTAAAATATATCTCCCGGAGTTTGCCCCGAGTAAACCGAGGGGGTCGATATGACACTGAACTTATGAGATTACATACTATTTATAGAATTTCTGATTCTTCGCACTGCAGTCACGGAGAATCGCGGCCGGCGTAAACTGCGGCCCATGATCCTTTTCCAGCTTCTCAAGAAGAGAAATAATTTTTGCGAGCCCCATGCTGTCTATGTAGCGGAAAGGCCCGCCGAGAAACGGAGGAAAACCCAGGCCGAAAACGGCGCCGATATCCCCGTCCCGCGGCGATTGCAGGATGCCTTCCTGAAGGCAGAGGGCAGCCTCGTTTACCATGGCAAGGGAGAGCCGGTTCTGGATTTCCTGATTATCAAACTTTCTTCGCTTATCTCCAGCGAAGAACTTGTAGATATCCTCGTTAACTGCCTTCTTCCCTGAGTGATCGCCGTAGAGGTAGAAGCCGCGGTTGTTTTTCCGGCCCTTGTAACCGGCCTGGAACAGCCTCTCCATGGCCGTATTCGGCTTGGCGCCCCGGAGAGCGAAAAGCGGGCCCAGGACCTTTGAGACATGTGCTCCCACATCTATGCCGACTTCGTCGAGGAGCGCAATAGGTCCTACCGGATAGCCGAATTGGCGCATGGCTCTGTCGATTTCTTTGATGTCTCCGCCCTCGTTAAGAACCTCCAACGCCTCTTTCAATAAAGGCGCGAGGATGCGTGTCGTATAAAAGCCGGGACCGTCATTGACAACGATGACTGTCTTGCCCTGTCTGATGCCCACATCGAGCGCCGTTGCCTTTACCCAGTCCGCCGTTTTTTCCGTCACGATGATTTCGAGAAGCGGCATCATCGGAACAGGCGAGAAGTAATGCATCCCGATGACCCGCTCCGGGCGCTTCGCTGCCGCGGCGATGCCCCCGATGGGAAGCGAGGATGTATTGCTGGCAAAGACGGCATCTTCCTTCAAATATGCCTCGGTCTCCGCAAGAATCTTCTTTTTGAGTTCCAAATCTTCGAATACGGCCTCAATGATCAAGTTGGCCTTTTCAAAACCCCGGTAGTCCGTTGTCCCCGTAATGCGGCTGAATGTCACATCCCGCTGAAACGGCGACAGGGCCTTCTTCTTCACCTTTCCGTCCAGGTCCCGCCAGATTGCCTTTTCTCCCTGCCCGAGGGCATCGAAGCTTACGTCCTTGAGAAGAACCTCCATGCCGTTTGTGGCGCTGATATTGGCGATCCCCGCCCCCATGAGTCCTGCACCCAGCACGCCGATCTTCCTTATCGCATGCACCTTTTCTTTGAGGGGATTTTTCCTCATGGCGGTCACGCTGAGAAAAATCTGTATCAGCTCACGTGACTGCGGACTCACAACGAGTTCGCCGAATTTCTTGCTCTCCGCCTCGAGGCCTGCATCCAGGCCTTTTTCCATACCCGCTTTTACGCACTCAATGATTTTGAACGGCGCGGGATAATTTCCCCATGTCTGTTTCTGCACCAGTTCTGTCGCCTTCTTGTAAACAACGCTGCGGGTGAGGAAGGTGCTCTCCAATATTTCAGCAAGAAGTGGCTGCCTCTTCTTGCGCTTAAGCGGATGATCGGCAAGCTTGAGGGCTGCTTTTTTTGCCGCTTCGAGAAGTCCGTAAGGATGGATGA
>PLMX01000095.1 GCA_003142635.1 Syntrophaceae bacterium
CGTTTCTGGTGCAATGGTCGTCTTGTCGATAAACAAAAAGTCAAAATTCAGGATCTAAATTTATCAATGCTTTAACACACAAACTATTAAATCAGCGAAGGGAGGACCATTTTCCCTCCTTCGCTAACCCCTACAGACGGTTCACTTTTAATTCTTAAAGAGTTCACTTTTAAATTTTAGCTAACAATGATTCTTTAGTCTTTTCCGAGAAGGAATCCCACATAATTATGCGATAATTTGATGATTACGAAATGCTCACAGATCAAGAACTCAACAATACAGGAACCGGATATGCCCATTGCACATAATTTCTTTTCCTGATATAAATTCATCACAGTCCTTCGTGAGAGCTTTGGAAACTATAAAAGATAAAAAGGAGATATCTCCATGATTAGAAAAAAGACTTTTGTCATTCTCGGCGTCAGCCTTATCACATTTATTCTCGCAACCGCCGGTGCATTTGCATTCAGACCGGGCAGTTTGTTGCAAGTCACCAATTTAAAAAAATGCCAGAACTGCGATTTGACTGGCGCGGACCTGAGCGGCCAGGATATCACTGGAGCGGATTTGCAGGGTGCAAACATGACCGGCGCAAATCTGTCTACAACAAATCTTTCCGGTGCAAACCTGAGGAATGCGGAATTGGCGGGCGCAAAACTTTCAAATGCCAACCTGAGCAATGCGAACCTGAACAATGCAAACTTGAGCGGTGCGAACCTGATAAAGGCGAGCCTCACCTCCGCAGATTTGACTGATGCAAACCTTACTAATGCAAAGCTGACTGACGCAAGATTGACCGATGCAAACCTTACTAATGCAAATCTGACTGGTGCCAGGATGAACGGTGCGTCTCTGAGGGGTGCAAATCTTACTAATACAAGACTCACCGGCGCGAGGATGGATAATGCCGCCTGGCTGGATGGCACAACGTGTAAGGAAGGATCTGTCGGGGAGTGCAGGCAGTAATTCCTTCGCAAGAAGATGCGTATATGTTTCTTTTCCTGACCTGCATGTTACGTACGTGTATTTGTGAGAAAGCTTGCCCCTTTAACACGTTTGCTCATTCTTGTTGCGAAGCCATAACCGACTGAATTCTACATACCTGCGGCTGCATCTTTTTTCAGCCGTCTTTTCCTTTTGTGGAAGTTCCCCGGGCAGATAGCACCGCTGATTTTTTCACTAGCTTTTGCTTTCTTCGTAAGTTTCAACAGGATAATTCTGTTCCCGCCAACTGCTGAATCCACCGGCCAACGGCCGCACACGCATATATCCCTTCTGCCTCAATACCAATGCCGCCCGGGCACCCGACACGTCGTTCGGTCAGGCGCAGTAAGTCACGATTTCCCTTTACACAGGGACCGAAGAAAATCGCTCCAGATTCTCGAGGGGAAAGTAACGGGCGCCGGGTATTACATACTGATCGGCCTCAAACTCGAGGGGATGCCTCACATCCAAAATGGCGACCTCATCACCGGCATCGATCTTCCCTTTAAGCTCTTCAGGGGTCATGCGGTTGGTGAACAATTCCTTAAGAAGATGCCCCCTGCGTAAAGATTTCCACACAATATAAACGGCAACGAGCAGCAGAACGGCTACTAGAACACCTCCTTGTTCCCAGTCGGGAAGTGCTATCCTTTCGAGCTGTATCTCCCGGCTGAAAAGATAACCGCCGCCCATGAAACATCCCACCCAGAGGAGGGAACCGATGCTGTTATAAAGGACGAAGGTTCGGAACTCCAATCCCACAATGCCGACGAGGGGAACTGCCAGATTGCTGAGCCCCGGAATGAACTTCGTGAACAGGAGAGATGCAGGCCCATGTTTTGCAAATAAGTTCTGCATTTTTCCTCACGCATGCATCCGGTTCAAGGCTGATGCGGCAGAGAAAAGACAGCACTTTGAGCCCGCGAATCCGGCTGAGAAAAAACCACGCGAAATCGGCAAGCATGACGGCAGCAATCAGGGGGAGGGTTGCGGGGATAGGGATGCCGAGTCTTTCCGAAAACATCCAGAGGAAGAGAAGGATGTAACCGTGGTGAATCATATCTTGAATATTCTCATGCATTGGTGAGACAATACCTTTTACTTCATTTCGTCCTCAGAGAACGCAAGGACGAGTGATTATTGGATACGGATCTAATATTCCAGAAAGCTTGCAGCGTTTTTTTTACTGTAAGCAAGAGGCGTTTGTGAGTCAAGAGTGTTTTAAGGGATTCTTGTTCCATCTGAATATCTCAAGAAATAAAAATGGCAGAACTCTAAATTGATATGTGGTACAATATTGCTAAACATCGAACAGGTCGATAGCCCGTTTGCCGATCAGGGCAAGACCCTATATTGGAGATCACTGCGTAACGGCTGCGGCTGTAGAAGCATATTAGAAACTGTGGATGGTTGATGTTAGCAAAATGCCATGGGCATATTGTAGGGGTGTTTTGTGGCTCAATTCAACCATAGAAGTCGGAGCCTCTTGATTTCACTTAAGGCTGAAGACCTCCCCGTGCGGTATGTAATATTTATCATGAACGCTCTGTCTTTTGAAATGTCAAAGAAAATATGACTAGGTCCAACGGAAGTGGAATCTGCAGAAACCACGCGAAGTATCTCGTGTTTGCTTTAATCCTGGTCATGTTCCCACTTTTTCCCCCCATTATAGGCAGCACCGGAGCTTCCACCAAACCCTTCCCTTTTCATCCAGGCGAGAAATTAACTTACCGCGCTAAGTGGGGTTTCATACAGGCTGGAGAACTTACCCTGGAGGTTCTTCCCGTGGAGACTATCGATGGCGTCAAGGCGTACCACTTTGCGATGATCATGAAAACGAGTCCGACTATCGATCATATCTACAAGGTTCGGGAAAGGCAGGATTCCTATTGCGACGTCGATATGACCCATAGCATCCTGTGTAAGAAGGTGAGTGAAGGGGAGCACCCGCGCGACGTCATCGTAAATTTCTACTGGGACAAACTTGAAGCCACCCGTTCTAATTTCGGCGAGAAAATGGCGCCCGTTCATATCGCGCCGGGGACATTCGACACGGTATCCCTCTATTACGTCATTCGCTTTAAAGACATAAAGGAGAACAGCCTGATTGAAATACCTGTCTCGGAAGGCCATAACAATATAATGGTGAGGGTGAGCGTCGCCAGGCGGGAGACGATCAAGATTGATGAAAAAATTTATGACACCTTTGAGGTCATACCCGACATGGAAAAGCTCGAAGCGCAACATGTGGTAAAAAAGGGCGATGTGCCCGAGCTCGTAATCTGGTTTACTGCCGATGATAAAAGGATCCCCGTAAAAATCCAGAGCAAGGTAAGGGTGGGATATTTTGTCTTTGAACTTATTGCGGCAGAACCGTGAAATAATATCTATGCAGAGTTGTAAACGTCTCAAGCGGACTAACTTCAGACTCACACAGCCGTAATCACGCCGGCATTTTTGCTGGTCGTCCATCGTGCGGGTCAGGTTTTTGTGAGAGCAGCCACCGGTCTCTGAGGGAGGTTTAGGCGTGCGGAAAAGAGTGCTGTTGCTGCCTGGATTAATTCTGTCCTTGTGCTTGATCGCCGGGTGTGCGGCGAAGGCCCGTTCTCAGGTAGCTACAGTCTATAAGGAAACGGGGCTTGCAAAGCCGGGTGGTTATCATCTCAAATTCCTTTTAGACGGCCAGGGTACCTTGGCTGAATACTTGTTAAATGAAAAATCCGAAAATCCAGATCTCGAGGATTTTGACTTACCAGGGCTGGAAAGATTTTTTCGCATCTCGTATCCGCAGCTTTATCTTCCGGTCCAACCCGGAGTACCTCTCTGCAATCTGGACACCAATTTCAAGCACTGCAAGGGCCTTGAGTTGCTGGCTGATTTTGAGATATATGCGGACGATACCGTCGTCTTGCATAGTCGCGTGCTGTATCATGTCAGGATTCGTTTACAGAGAGACGAGTCCAACTTCTTCAGGACTGCCAAAGCGCAGCGCGACCGGGGAGAATTCGCCTTACCACGACATTATTACATAGGAGCTCTCGTGGAATCGATCCGGAAGGCTTTGCCTATCCTGCAGGAAATAGCCACGGACTATCCCAAATATATTAAAGATGACAACAAGGAGATAGAGATTGAACTTACCCTCGAAGAGGCTCGCGAAAGATCAGCAGCTAAGAAAGCCGACCAGGACATGAAAGATACTGCAGGATTAAGCGGCGGCGTCATTATTTCAGCCCTTCCTAATTTGTCCTTTCTTGCGAGTCTCACGGTTTCCGCCTTGAATTCCGGCGGCAGGACCTTCTGGCAAGTGCTGAAAGAGGAAAAGGATTTTGATCTTTATAAGAACTCGCTGGATCTCAAGGAGGTTAATTTTTCCTATGCCGAAAGTTCTGCCAGAAACTTCTCAGGAAGATTCCTGCGATTGTTCGAACCGCCCGCAGATATTCTAATCCGCGGAATAATCGTCAGGCTACGCGACAAAGAACCGGAGATACAGACTCGCCAGGGCAATTCCGGGGGCGTTCTTTTCGGTGAAAGAGATAAATAATTATTGCGGCGGTCATAGTTCATCCAGTACCCAATAGCCTTAAGCAAGCAAAATCTTACTGAATTCGGTAGCGAGCGCAAACGCCTTCGCTTGCTGCGGAGAGCTTCAATTAAAAACTGCGGAACTCAGAAATGAAATGTGGTATAGAAGATAATAGTGTCTGTGATATTGAGGCAGCATCGTAATTGCGGCCGTACCAATCAAACTTAATTCTAATAGATAAGTCATAGAGAGTACTTAAAATGAGAATGATCCCCAAAGAAGAAATGTTTTTTGATCTATTTTATGAGCTGGCCACCAAAATCGAAGAGGGGGGGGAACTCTTTCTCGACATGGTCGAGCATTATGAATATTCAGAACCGATGATTGTAAAGCTGAAAGAACTGGAACATGAAGCCGACGTCATCACCCATAGGACCTATGAAAAGATGCACAAGACTTTTCTTACCCCCATCGATCGTGAAGACATCTATGCTCTGGTCAATAAAATGGACAGCATCCTCGACATGATTGAAGCGTCTGCGGCCAGAATGTCTCTTTACAAGGTCAAGATTCCTGCCAAAGAAATCATCGATCAGTCCAAGATACTGAATGCGGCAATCAAGAAAGTGAAGTATATCGTCCACGCCATGAGAAATATGAAAAATGCCAAGGCGATCATCGACGCCTGCGTGGAAATCAACACCCTGGAGAACGAAGGCGATATTGTCATGAGGATGACGATGACCCGCCTGTTTGAGCAGGAAAAAGACCCCATCGAACTGATCAAGTGGAAGGAAATATTTGAGCGGATAGAAGAGGCCATCGATGTCTGTGAGGATGTTGCTAACATTGTGGAAGGAATCGTCCTGAAACACGCCTGATTCCTTCGTGTCCGTCGTTCTTTCATTGGAGCGGCGGGGGGGCTCGGAGTTTCTCAAATCGAAAATGCGGTGGACTTAACAAGGTCGGATAACGATGGCTAAAAAAAATATCCCATTGAAGATCGGACAAACGATAAGCAGAAAAGATTTAGTGAAGCAGGGCTGGACTTTGTTCATGACCTTGCCCAACGGTAATGAAGTTCTCAGCCGCGATTACATAAAAATAATGTGGGATCCCCAGAAAGAAGAGGTCGTCCACCAGTTCACGGCCGCAGACACCTACAGGCGGTTTTAAATATTCGCATTTAAAATCTTAGTCCAGGAATTCCCTGTATCTCACCATAATCTTCCCATGTAGTCCCTTTCCTTGGTTCCACTAAGGCTTATCGAGGACAAAAATCAGGTATCTCCATATGGCACATCGGCCCGCAATATCGCATAATTGATCAAAGATGCTAAGCTTCAGGAGTAACAATATAGTACAGTCAACTTATCAGTTAAGAAGCCGGGATCACCATAATCAGAGGAGGAAGCGATGAAGATCGACAGAAGGTAATTTCTGAAACTCGCGGGAATCGGGAGCGTCGTTTTTGTTGCCGGTACTGGAAAATTGCTGAACGTCGCCGCGGCGGCAAAATCAGGAAATGATGGTTTCTTTTTCGTTCAGTCGTCGGATACACATTGGGGCTTCGCCGCTCCGGCGGTAAACCCGGATGCAGCGGGCACCCTCAAAAAAGCCGTGGCAGCAGTGAACAGTCTTACGAGTAAACCGGATTTTGTCATGTTCACCGGTGATCTCACCCATGTCACCGAGGATGAAAAGGAGAGAAGAAAACGTCTGTCCGAATTTCGCAAGATTGTCAGCGATCTGAAAATGAAGAACGTCAGATTCATGCCCGGAGAACACGATGCCGGTCTGGATGAAGGCAAGGCATTCAAGGAATTCTTTGAGAGAACCCATTATACCTTCGACCATAAGGGGGTCCACTTCATAGTGTTGGACAACGTTTCCGATCCTGCCTCAAGTATCGGGGAGGCGCAGATGCAGTGGCTGAGCGATGATTTGAAGCAGCTCGACAAGAACGCCCGAATCGTAGTTCTCACCCACCGCCCGTTGTTTGATCTCTCTCCGGATTGGGATTGGCATACACGGGACGGAGCTAAGGCGGTGGAGATGCTCATGCCCTATCCGAATGTAACTGTCTTCTACGGTCATACACACCAGGAACACCACCATACGACAGGACATATCGCCCATCACGCAGCGAAAGGGCTGATGTATCCTCTGCCGGCCCCGGGTTCCGTTCCTAAAAAACAACCCGTTCCCTGGGATAACACGGCGCCATACAAGGGATTGGGATTCCGCGGCATAAATGCTGACGTCAACAAAGTCAAATATGACATAGCTGAATTCGGCGTCAAAGGAGAAAGGCTATGAGACCTGCAAAATTTGTCATCCCGATCCTCATCCCCTCGATCTTCCTGTTCGTCGTCATTGCCTCATTCACGGGAGGCTACATAATGGCGGCCGAAAAAGAAAATATGATACAGATAACGGCGAAGAAGTTTTAATATTCGCCTAAGGACATTAAGGTGAAGAAGAGCGTTCCCGCAGTGTTGGAATTCACTTCACTCGACAGGCTGCACGGATTCAATTGTCCGGGACTGGGAATACGCGCAGATATCGTCCCGGGAAAAATAAACCAATTGCGTTTCACTCCCAGCAAGACCGGATCTTTTCCTTTCCACTGCGACAATTTCTGTGGAATCGGTCATGAAGGGATGGCAGGCACCATCACCGTGGAAGAATAATTTCCTGTATCCTCCGTTATGAGGGGCAGGAGAAAACGTGCACATTTTTAAAATGGATTCCCAAGTGCAGCAGGAAGGAAGGCAGTTGCGTCTTTTGTAATGATCACCGATTGAACTTCTGCAGTAGCCCGGAATGTCGCCTCTCCGCCATGCGTCACATAAATATTTTTGATTGACATTTATTATTTGGTGTGCCAAATAAATAGCCCGATGGATGTATTCCGTTGAGGTTATGGAGATGCCCCCTGACGACAGACTCATATATCTGCTATTTACAGCCCAGCAGAAACTCCGCACGTACTTGAAAAAAAAGATGACCAAAGAGAATGTCAGAGTGACCGCGGCACAGGCGGGCATCCTGTTCCTCCTGAAGCAGAAGAACGGCCGTACCATGGGCGAGCTCAGCCAGATCCTTTCTATTGACAATTCGACTATCACGGGCCTGGTGGACCGGCTCGAAAAAACGGGATTGGTCCGGAGAGATGCCAGCCCCCACGATCGCCGGGCGTCGCACGTCTTTATCAATGCGCAGGGGCTGGATGAAGTGGACAAGGCGAAAAGGGTTATCCGAGCGGTTAATCAGGAAATAAAGAATGGGTTTTCAGCTGCAGACCTCGAATCCTTCAACAGGATTCTGAGAAGTTTCTTTCATAAATTCGATTCCGGCCCGACCTAAGAGTTGAAGAATGGATGCAATCAACAGAAAAGATGTCCCCTCTCTGATAGAAAAGGTGGCCGTATTTGCCGCAAGAGAAATTGCTGCCAGGCCTGATATGAATGTCAGCGATGATTTCCCCCTGGACATATGGAGAAAGATGGCGCACGAGGACCTCTTTCGCCTCGGGATTCCAGCGAAATACGGAGGGACAAAAATTGCTTATGACACGCTCGTCCTTGTCGGCGAGAGTTTGGTCAAACACGGGCATAATATGGGGCTGGCCCTGTCGTGGATCATCCATCTGCTCGCGTCAGGTTTCATGATCGGGAAATTCGGAAGTCCGTCTCAGCGGACGGAGTATCTGCCCAAGATGGCAGACGGCCTAATTACGGCCTCTATCGCCTTTTCCGAATTACGGACAGGAGCAGACCCCCGCCGTATGGGCACGACAGCCCGTAGCGAAGGGGATCATTTTATTTTGAACGGCGAAAAGGCATATCTTACCAACGGCCCTCTCGCGGACTTCTTTATGGTTTATGCTGTAACCGGTGCGGTCGAAGGGAAGAAGCAGTTCACGGCCTTTTTTGTTTCGAGAGAGAACCCGAATCTAACAGTCACGGAAACGATGAAATTTGATTTCCTCAGGCCATCCCCCCACTGCATGATCAGACTGGAAAACTGTTCCGTGCCGGCCTCTGCAATACTCGGCAGGGAGGGAACGGCTCTCGATGCGATGGCGCGTCCTTGCCGTGCATTGGAGGATGCGCTCCTGAACGGTCCCATCCTGGGAGGCATGCAGCGGCAGATGGAGCTTGTCCTCGATGGCCTTCGCAAACAGGGCGCAGCGCCGGCTGATGACGTAATGAGAGGCCTCGGCGAAATGGAGACGTGGCGGCAAACACTGCGGTGGATGGCTCTTGAAGCAGCGAAACGGATGGAAAAAGAGGGGGCAAAGAGCGAATACGAAACATTGCTCGTCTCTTTCCGGAGAATTGCGGCGGACTGCCAGTCCCTCACGGGACAGGTCATGGAGAGGTCCGGTATCGTCATGGACGGGGAGCTCGCGGCCATGACGAAGGATATCTCCCGTACACTTGAATTGCTGAGGGGCGGAGACCCCTCGAGGCAGAAGAAGATAGGTGAAAAGATTATTGTAAGGAAGGAGTCAAATGAGCGCATTAGACACTAAATTTGCCACCGTGGAGGTGGTTCGCAGGGGCCTCAAAGATGTGGGCTACATTGCTACGACGCAGATTGCCCATACAGTATATTTAGCCTACCACCTGGGAAAGCCTGTCCTCGTGGAAGGGCCCGCAGGCGGGGGAAAGACGGAACTCGCCAAGGCGGCCGCTCTATTCATGGGAGTTCCCCTTATCCGGCTGCAATGCTATGAAGGTCTCGACGAATCGAAAGCCCTCTATGAATGGAAATACGGAAAGCAGCTCCTCTATACCCAGCTTTTAAAAGACAAGCTCGACCGCGTCATCGAGGGAGAGACTGGGCTTGCCGAATCCATCGAGAAGCTTCACCAGTATGATGACATCTTCTTTTCCCCACAGTTCCTCGAACCGCGGCCGCTGCTCAAGGCGCTTCAGGAAAAGGACGGAGCAGTCCTCCTCGTCGACGAGGTGGACAAGTCTGATGACGAGTTCGAAGCTTTTCTTCTCGAAATCCTCTCCGACTTCCAGGTCTCCATCCCGGAGATAGGCACCATAGAGGCCACGTCGAAGCCTTTTGTTTTTCTCACGAGCAACAGCACAAGGGAACTCGGAGAGGCGTTAAGAAGGCGCTGCCTCCATCTGTACATCTCGTTTCCCGAGCAGGCACTCGAAAGGGAAATTGTCATGACCCGCGTCCCGGGCATATCGGAGAGGCTGACCAGGCAGCTGGTATCCTTCATACACCAGGTCAGAAAACTTGATATTAAGAAACTACCGTCCGTAAGTGAAACCATCGACTGGGCGAAGACGCTTGTCATACTCCATGCCGAAACCCTCGACAAGGATATGGTCAGGGAAACTTTGAACACTTTTCTCAAGGCCCAGGAAGACATCCGGGTCACCGAAGAAAAACTGTACGCATTAACGGAGCATGCCATCCGGGAGGCAAACTGATTGGATCGCACTCTCGAGAACTTTATCACCGCCCTGCGCCGTTCCGGCGTGAGGATATCCGTCGCGGAAACGATGGATGCCCTCCGCGCGGCGGACCTGTCCGGCTATGGCGACAGGCTGCTGTTGAAAGATTTTCTGTCCGCGTCGCTCGCCAAGTCCATGCCGGAGAAAGAGATCTTTGAGGTCTGTTTCAGCCGCTTTTTTGCCCTCGATTACATCACAGGAGAAGATTTTCTGTTGGAGAATGAAGGCCTCCCCCCGACCCTCCAGGGGGAAGCGCCCCTAACGCAGATATTCATGTCGGGCGATGTAGGCGGGCTTGCCATGGCGCTTCGGGCCGCCGGGGAGAGAGCGGACATCCGCAGCATTCAGTCATGGACGCAGAAAGGCCTCTTCATGCAGAGGCTTTTTCAGGAGCTCGGCCTGGAGGGTCTAAACCGGGACATCAGAACGCTCGCCGAAATCGGAGGGCAGGATGCCGTCAATCAGGTTAAAGCCCTGAAGTCCATGCGGGACAATCTCATGGAAAGGGTGAGAAATCTTGTTGAAAGGCAGCTCGAACTCTACGCCGCACAGCGGCAGTATGAGCTCTCCGAGGGCTACATCAGAAATGCAAGGCTCTCAGCGCTCGATGAGCGGGATCTTGCCCGGATCCATAAGATCATACAGAGAATGGTAAAGCATCTGAAGGACCGCTATTCCCGGAGAGCAAAGGCCGCCCGGAGGGGGCATCTGGACTTCAGGAAGACCTTCCGGAAGAGCATCACCTACGGCGGACTTCCGTTTGACACCCACTGGAAATCGAAGAAGATCGATCGCCCGGAGATCGTTGTCATCTGTGACGTGAGCCGTTCCGTTTCGAACATAGTACGTTTTTTTCTACTCATCCTGTACAGCTTAAACGAAGTTATCTCCCGAATCCGCTCCTTTGTGTTCTGTACGAACCTCGTGGACGTAAGCCCTCTGTTTGAGACGCACCCGCTGCCCGAGGCTCTCGCGATGCTTCGCTCGGGGGCCGGTATTCCGATCCTTCTGAGCCGCACTGATTACGGAGGCTCTCTTCTTGATTTCAGAAATCAATACTCGGATTGCCTGACAAAAAAAGCCACGGTGATCATCCTCGGGGACGCCCGCAACAACTATGCGGAGCCGCACACCGAAGTGCTGCGGATGATTTCCGAAAGGTGTAAGAGGTTGATATGGCTCAATCCCGAGACGCCTTCCCTCTGGGGATCGGGGGATTCGGAGATGAAAAAATATCTCCCTTACTGCAGCATCGCGCGGGAATGCAGCACTCTCCGCCATCTGGAGAGAGTCGTGGAATATCTCCTCCGCGTGCATAACCGGTGACAATGGTGTCCAGTCTCGAACAGATAAAAAGTATCGATGGCGGTCGGAGTAACCGCAACTGCGCGACATGTCTGTACCTCGCCTGCGAGGAAGGCGCGATGGAGAAAGAAAAATGTCTGTGCTTTGCACGCTTCGTCGATCACGTGTTAGTTGAGAACTCGCGGGATTGTGAATACTGGCAGCCGGCCCAGGGCAGTTGATACCGCTGCAAATAGGATGCGTCAGTCCCGAAGGAAATACCAAGCCCTAAAAAGGTAGAATCGCTATCTGTCAAAAGGTGAAGTTTGGACAGGGAACTTGAGGAAGCGAAAAGACTCGCCGGAAGGATCGCCCGCTGCACAGGGTCTCCTCGGTTTTATACGGAAAAGAAAAGAGAAGTCGAGGCTTCGCGACGGCTGTTTAGGTCTTGTCCGTTTGTCAGGGAGTGCCTCGAACTTGTGAGCGGACGGCAAGACGGTATCGGCCACGGCATCAGTCACAGCAGGAAGGTCGCAATCGATGCCGGCGCTATTTCCCTGGTGGAGTATGCCCCTTTCCGACAGCGGTCGGAAGTCCGGCGGATGGTTCAGCTCGCCCATCTGGCAGGCGTACTTCATGACATCAGGCGGCTGGAAAAGGATCACGCCCGGGTAAGCGCCGGGGAAGCGGCG
>PLMX01000168.1 GCA_003142635.1 Syntrophaceae bacterium
AAGCGGAATCCCGTCTTGTCGGAAAACCTCTCCGGCCTGGCTCGCCTGATGAGGTCCTATGCAGTGGCCTCGCTGGAGGACGTCGCTCTTTGGCATGAGCGGGACATCAGTCACTCATCAGTAGAGAGGGTCATAGCTCCGGACGCCACGACTCTCCTCGATTTCATGCTGCACAGGTTTACTGATCTCGTGCGAAATCTCGTCATATATCCGGAGAGGATGCGCACAAATCTGGGCATGACTAAGGGGGTCATCTTTTCCCAGACGGTGCTCTTGAAGCTCATAGAGCAAGGGATGTCGAGAGAAGATGCCTATAGAGTCGTGCAGAGAAATGCCATGCGGTCATGGAATGAGGGGATTGATTTTCAGCAGTTGCTTTTGGAAGATAGCGAGGTGATGTCGCACACGAAGGCAAAAGATATAGAAGAAGCGTGCAGAATCGAGAACTTCCTTTCGCATGTTGATTTTATATTTAAAAGGGTATTTGGCTGATATCGCATCGATTCCATGAACGGGATGCAAAGTTGGTGCTCACGCCATCTTATCGCCTGTCTGCTGGTTTTTGGAAATGACCGTATCCTTCAACCATAATCTATCGTCCTTTTCCGGATAATCTATGTTGTAGTGGAGCCCCCTGCTTTCTTTTCTCATACGGGCGCATTGAATAATTATTTTCGCAACCGTTGCAATATTCCGGAGCTCGATCAGGTCGCTCGTGACGATGAAATTTCTGTAGTATTCATCTATTTCGCGGCTGATGAGGTCAATTCGGCGCTGAGCGCGTTCAAGTCTCTTGTTTGATCGAACGATACCCACGTAATTTCCCATCGATCTTCTGACTTCATCCCAATTGTGGGCTACGACGATAGATTCATCGCTTTCCGTGGCTCCTCTCGTATCCCAAGGCGGGACAGGTATCGGCTCATCTTTCGCCGCAGGAAACATCTTTGCTATTTTGACAAATGACCGATGGGCGAATACCACTGCTTCCAAAAGCGAGTTGCTTGCGAGACGGTTTGCGCCATGAAGCCCGGTGCATGCGACCTCACCGCAAGCAAATAGCCTCTCGATATTGGTTTCTCCGTAATGATCTACCTGCACGCCGCCGCACTGGTAGTGAGCAGCGGGAGCGACGGGGATCGGATCCCTTGTGATATCTATGCCGAAGGCAAGACACTTGTTGTAGATATTGGGGAATCTGCGAATTATGAAATCTCTGTCCATGTGTGTCATATCGAGCAAGACGTATTCATCACCGGATTTCTTCAGTTCCGTATCGATGGCCTTGGCGACAATATCCCTCGGTGCCAGACTCTTCATGGGGTGATATTTTTCCATGAAAGTGGATCCGTCTCTTAATTTCAAGAGACCGCCTTCCCCTCTCAAGGCTTCGCTGATGAGATAGGATTTCGCTTCCGGGTGGTATAGACAGGTGGGATGAAACTGGATGAACTCCATATTCGCTATGAAGGCGCCCGCTCTGTAGGCCATGGCAACGCCGTCTCCTGTGGCAATATCGGGGTTTGTCGTAATGAGGTAAACTTTGCCGGAACCGCCAGTGGCCAGAATGACAAATTTCGCCTTGAAGGTATGAATCTGATCGCGGTCCGTATCGAGAATATAGGCGCCGAGACACTTCTGCCGTGAGCCGTTCTCTCTGCCCGTAATTGCTGACTCCAATATGAGATCAATGCCGATGTGGTTTTCGAAAATCTTTATATTCCTCTTCAGGCTGGCTTTTTCATGGAGTGCGCGCTCTATTTCCTGACCCGTGAGATCCCGCGCATGCAATACGCGCCTCATGGAGTGTCCGCCTTCCCGTCCCAGGTCATAATGACCGGGTTCGTCATCTCCCGCCCTTGTGAATTCCACCCCCCACTCGAGAAGCTCCTTGATTCTTTCAGGGCCGTCCATTACGACAAATCTGACAACATCCTCTTTACAAAGACCGGCCCCGGCGGCGATCGTGTCATTGATATGATATTCAAAGCGGTCCGCCTTGTCATAAACTGCCGCTATCCCGCCTTGAGCCAGATTCGTGTTTGATTCGGATTTTTCTTTTTTTGTCACTATGGCGACAGTGCCGAGATCTGCTGCTTTGATGGCAAAACTTAATCCGGCAATACCGCTGCCTAAGACCAAAAAGTCGGTTGTGATTTCCATGGCGCTCAATTCCTCAGACTCTCCGAAATCCGCAAAAGTTATTTACAAAGGTTATTCACTTCTATATATAATTCGAAGCTATTTGTACAAAGGAAATTCACGTGGGAGGAAAAGATGTATATTTTGGGAATAGAGACATCCTGCGACGAGACAGCCGCCGCCGTGCTCCAGGATGGGAAATTACTTCGTTCCAATATTATTGCCTCTCAGGTGGACCTGCACAAGATATATGGGGGTATCGTACCGGAGATCGCGTCCCGTAAACACATGGAGATGATCATACCGGTCATATGCGAAGCGCTCAATGGCGCCTCCGTAACATTAACCGATATCGACGGGATAGCGGTAACCAGAGGACCTGGGCTGGTCGGTTCCCTGCTTGTGGGTTTGTCGGCCGGCAAGGCTATTGCATTCGCCCTGAAGATACCGTTTGTGGGAGTGAACCACCTGGCGGGTCATGTAGCGTCCATATTTCTCAGTCCCGACCGTCCTGAGTTTCCGCTTGTGGCACTCATAGTATCGGGCGGGCATACGAACATATACCTGATGAGAGACTTTCAGGATTTTACCGTTCTGGGNNAGTCTGGATTTCAGTTTCAGCGGCCTGAAGACATCGCTCTTGGTCCACACGAAGAAGAGGGAACGTCCCTTTAGTGAGGATGAGTTGCCGGACGTCGCCGCCAGTTACCAGGAAGCTATCATTGACGTACTTGTGGAAAAAACTCTTAAGGGCGCGGAGATGCACTCTATACCGAGAATTGTCGTATGCGGCGGGGTTGCCTCAAACAGCCGACTCAGAGAAAGATTTGCCGAGGAATCTCGCATCAGGGGAATTAATGTGCACATTCCTCCCCCGATTCTTTGCACGGATAATGCGGCTATGATTGCCGTCGTAGGTTGGCATCTGTTGACAAGGGGCCTCAGGGATTCATTGGATCTGAATGCAGTTTCGAGATGGCCCCTCGATTCTTTATTAAAACATGATTCATAGCGCCGATTCGCGGGAGTACGGGAAGAAGGAAATATGGCGACGGTAAGAGAAATCCTCACAGATCATGGTATCCGTCCGCACAAGCGCCTCGGCCAGTCTTTTCTCGAGGATAGAAATGCCATAAATAAGATCATCAGGATATCAAATATCCAGGAAGATGATATCATAGTTGAGATAGGTGCGGGCGTGGGGCTTATGACGGAGTCAATAGCGAAACAGGCAAAGAAGGTGATTGCGCTCGAGATAGATCCGAGACTGGTTGGTATCCTGAAAGAAAGGATGGCGAGATACCCTCATGTACAGATTATCCAGGCCGATGTCCTTGAATATGATTTTTCGACAGCCATAGGCGAATTGCCGTCGCAGAAGATCAAGGTCATCGGAAATATTCCCTACAACATTTCCTCACAGATACTCTTCCGATTGCTGGCCTACCGGGACCGCATATCAGCCATGATCCTCATGTTTCAAAAGGAACTTGCCGACAGGCTTACGGCAGCCCCCGGAACAAAAGCCTACGGGGTGCCGACGGTTCTGGTTTCGATGTATCTCTTGTGCTCTTGCGAAATGGGAATCCCCGGTAGCTGCTTCTATCCGAAGCCTGCGGTAATGTCCTCCGTGCTGAAAATGGTGGTTAGGGAAAGGCCTCAGCTGGACTTGGCAGACCATGATCTTTTCTTTAAGGTTGTGAAAACAGCTTTTGCCAAGAGACGAAAAACGTTGTTGAATAACCTCAGGAGCCTCGGTTTGTCGGGTTATTCAGATATGGATATCGCAGGTGCACTCAAGAATTCAGGGATCGATGGCGCAAGAAGGGGTGAGGCGCTGACGGTTCACGAAATCGGAACATTATCGAATGCCCTGCATTCAATAAAAATGCCTTGACACAATCCTGTTATTCTGCTAGGCACTATCCGCCGCTTGGATCCGGTTGCGGACTGAGACGGGAGGCAAAACGAAGGCAAACTGCACGGTGTATATGTAAAGCCTCGCGTCTATGACGTTGAGGCTTTTTTTGTGGATGCGGGATGGAGATGAAGACTATTAGTTCCATCAGAGAAATGCAGTTATTCTCCGAAGCAGCGAGGAACGCAGGACAAAAGATATCTTTTGTTCCCACAATGGGCTATTTTCACGACGGACATTTGAGTTTGATGAGAGAAGGAAGGCAGCGGGCGGAGTGCCTGGCTATCAGCATCTATGTGAACCCGACGCAATTCGGTCCGACGGAAGATTTTGAGAACTATCCGAGAGATTTGGAGAGAGATAAGGCCCTGGCCGGAGATGTAGGCGTTGACGTGATCTTCTATCCGGGTAATAAGGAGATGTACCCTGAGCATTATCAGACTTATGTAGATGTCGAGGGTGTTACGGAGAACCTCTGTGGAATGTCCCGGCCGGGGCACTTCCGCGGCGTTACAACAGTATGCGCAAAACTTTTCAATATTGTGAAGCCGCACTATGCGATCTTCGGCAAAAAAGACTTCCAGCAGCTTGCGGCCATTAAAAGAATGGTTCTGGACCTCGATATGGACCTCGATATCATCGGGATGCCGATAGTGAGGGAACCTGACGGCCTCGCCATGAGCTCGCGAAATGTGTACTTGAAAACAGACGAAAGGGAGGCGGCGCTGAGCCTTAGCCGCTCCCTGAAAATAGCCAAAGAGATGTATGACAAGGGAGAGAGGGATGTCGCTGCTATTCTCTCTGTGGTGACGAAGTACATAGAACGCCATCCCCATGCAAATATCGATTATGCTAAAATATGCGATACGACAACCCTTAAGGATATCGGACATATTGCGGGGGAGTCCGTTTTGGCCCTTGCTGTCAAAATAAATAGGACGAGACTAATAGACAATTACGTATTCGGGAATCGGCTTGAGGTGTGATGATAACTTAGAATGTTGGCGCTTGGCTTTTCTGGAGGTGGGAAGACACAACATGCAAAGGTTTATGCTCAAATCAAAATTGCACAGGGCAACAGTGACTGATGCCAACCTCCACTATGAAGGTAGCATCACAATCGATAAGAGGCTGCTGAATGCTGCGGATATAGTGCCCTATGAGAGGGTTGACATATACAATGTCTCGAACGGAGAGAGGTTTTCCACTTACGTGATAGAGGGAGAACAGGATTCCGGCGTCATATGTCTCAACGGTGCTGCAGCATGGAAAGCATCCAAGGGAGACATTGTTATTGTTGCGAGCTATGCTATGCTTGATGAGCCTACTCCCAAGAAGTGGCGTCCTAAATGCATTTTCCTGGACGATAAAAACAGGGTCAAGAAGAATAAGTAGTATTCGCAGGAGCTGTCTCGATAAGCAGCAATTCGGGTTCGGAATTCTTGAAGGGGTTTTGGTGTAGTTGCACCTGGCCCCTTTTTAAATAGCAGTTGAAAATGCCTTGGCTTTTTGTTAAATATACACTGTTTGAAAATGGCATGAAGGTCGTCTACCATTGAAGAAGAAACTGAAGCAGATTTTTTTGACGGGTCTTGCGATTACCGTCCCGATAGGATTAACGCTTTATATCCTTTTCTTTCTCATAGATATAATGGATAGTCTGCTTAGGATTATCCCCTTGAGGTATCATCCTGACACACTCTTAGGTGTCCATATTCCCGGCTTGGGCACTATTGCAACGGTAATCTTGATCTTCATCTGCGGCCTCGTAACCACGAGTTATGTTGGCAATAAAATAGTCCAATCCGGGGAAGACCTTCTCTATAGGATACCGTTTGTAAGGAATATTTATCA
Organism: Syntrophaceae bacterium; assembly: GCA_003142635.1. GTDB lineage: Bacteria > Desulfobacterota > Syntrophia > Syntrophales > UBA2185 > Fen-1135. The sequence goes on from PLMX01000168.1 coordinate 5,915, forward strand.
GGCTATCAAGCGATTCTCCGATACCATGGTCATGGACAGGAGAAGCAGTTTCAAACAGGTTGTGTTGGTGGAATTTCCCCGGAAGGGTTTATACACAATCGGCTTTGTGACAGGCAAACCAAATTGGGAGATCAAGAAGGAGACCGGGGAGAACCTGGTCAGCGTTTTCCTGCCGACAACACCCAACCCGACATCGGGCTATCTCATTATATTGCCTGCAGATGAATTGGTTGAGGTGGGCATGTCAGTCGAAGAAGCATTAACGTATATTATTTCCGTCGGTATCGTAACTCCGACTGAGCGGACGAGGAGGAAGGACAGGATTGTACAGCGGGAAGAATGAGGTAAGTGAAATTGAATTGGGTTCAACAAGAATAATTAATTCCAAAATAAGGGTGAGAACATATGTTGATAACATCTGAAAGCGTTAAGGTTGGACATCCGGATATAGTATGCGATTCGATAGCGGCGAACATCATCGCTACCATTCTCGATGAGGAACATAAGATCGGGGTTACTGCAGATACGATGCCGCACTGCGGCATTGAGATATTCCTCGGCAAGGGCCTGTGTATAGTCGGGGGGGAGGTTGCCACACGGGTTTATGTGGATGTGGAGAAAATTGTCCGCGATACGGTTCTTTCCATAGGCTATGTCGATTATCGTCTTGGTCTCAACGGAAATTCGATGGGTATACTGAATACCATTATAGAACAATCTCCGGACATCAATATCGGCACCCGGGCGGATATGGGCAAGCACAAGGAAATCGGTGCGGGGGATCAGGGCATCATATACGGATTTGCCTGCGATGAGACACCTCAGCTGCTACCTCTTCCCTACGTACTCGCAACCAGGATTATGAGGGCTTTTGAGAATTGCGGGAACCCGATATTTGCTCCGGACGGCAAAGGACAGATAACGGTGGAATATGACGACAAGGGCGTTCCGCTACGAGTGGCGACGGTGCTCATGTCCAATGCAATCGACTATCGTGAAGTGCCTGATAGTGCGAAAGCCGGTGTGGAGCCTCAGGCGAAGCGTCTTGCTATGGAATGCCTCAAAGGCTGGGTCGATGAAAAGACGGAATTTCTTTTCAATCCGACCGGGGAGTGGCAGGCGATCAATTCCTGCAGTGCGGCGGATTCAGGAGTGACGGGACGGAAGCTTGTCGTTCAACTTTATGGAGGATATCCCGGCGCTCAGATTGGAGGCGGTTCCATTGTCAATAAATCGCCGGAGAAGGTGGATTGCTCGGCAGTGCTCGGTGCCCGCTATGTGGCAAAGAATATTGTCGCCGCGGGGCTCGCAAAAAAATGCGCCATACAAGTTGCATATGCCATCGGGATGGCCAGGCCGATTTCCGTCTACGTAAATACGTTTGGTACGGGAATTATTTCCGACGCCAAAATCAATATGCTGATTCACGCCCGTCCGGCTAACTGT
>PLMX01000233.1:0-1034 GCA_003142635.1 Syntrophaceae bacterium
ATAAAGTTCCTTTCTCTCTCCGACGAGAGGTTAGAGCCGCATCGGGGTTGTTGTAAAGGCTTGTCGTGCCGGCAGCACCGTCCCTTGCCCTCAGGACTTTTAACCACCGGCGACAGTTGCATGGGACGTGCGGAATATCCCATGGTGTCGTGACCAAAACAACTTCTGCCCGCTTTCGCAGGCCCCCTTGTCAACCAGAGCCTGATGTTATTCCATCATGCTCCGACCTCAACCGCGTTAGCGGTAGGTCGGGGTAGTTGACCAATACTATACTACTGACACAATTATAATCGAAACCGAATATGACAATGAGCTAATCGACGATAAGTATATTGAATCTATTCTACTCGTTCACGCATTGCAAGACCATCGGCAATTTCGGATATAATCTCTTCGACCCTCAGAACCGGATCTGCGGCTTGTCTGATGGGCCTGCCGACAACTATGTAGTCCGCTCCTGCCTTTATGGCATCTCTCACTGTTGATACTCTCTTTTGATCATCACCTGCCGGCACTCCCTCTCTGATGCCAGGTGTTACAATGATAAAATCATTTCCGCAAGCCCTGCGAATATTGGCAATATCACGGGCTGAAGCTACTACGCCGGAAATGCCGGAATCCTTTGCGAGCCTTGCCAAGCGCAGCGTAAGCTCGCTTGCAGAACAGTCAAATCCTACTTGCTTGAGATCAACATCATTAAGACTCGTCAGTACGGTAACAGCAAGGATTATGGGAGGAGGCAGTGCAGTTTCTTGCGCGGCCCTACTGACAGCGGCAACGGTTTTCTCCATCATCTCCCGTCCTCCGAGGCCGTGGACATTGAACATGTAAACGCCTTGTTCAACAGCCCCGACAGCGGCTCCGGCAACTGTATTAGGGATGTCATGAAACTTCAGATCCAGAAATACCTTCTTGCCGCTTTCTCTGATTCGTTTGACAATGCAGGGACCATACCGTGTATAGGATTCTTTTCCGACCTTGAATATTTCCAAGTGATCCCTGAGACGTTCGACCCATGTCATTGCTTCTTCGAT
>PLMX01000233.1:1063-56883 GCA_003142635.1 Syntrophaceae bacterium
TTATTCTTGATATCCGTCAGAGGCTTGGCTCCTTTCAGCAACTGCCTTGACCTCTTCGCAGTCAATACAACGAGAGCAAATCTGTTTTTCGCCACCTTTAGAGAGTCTTCTACCGTTATCCTTGCCATATTTCAAATGACCTCCTCACAACGCAATAAATTCCTTAATCTTAGAAGCTAGTCTTTCCCTCTTACTCTTTTCTGCCACATATATCGATCTCAGAGTATCAATGGCAGTTTCAAGATGATCATTAAAGATTATATAATCATACCACACAATTCCTTTTATTTCATCTAAAGCCTTCGCCAGGCGTTTATCTATGTCTTCTTTACTTTCGACTCCTCTGCCGCGAAGCCTTCTCTCTAATTCACGTGTCGATGGCGGAAGGATGAAAACAAATACACCGCCCGGGTAATTTTTCTTCAACTTCTTTGCGCCACGCCAGTCAACATCCAATATCAGATCGAATCCTTTCCGCACGGAATGCAATAGCTCCTTCATCGTTTTCAAAGATGTCCCGTAGAGGTGGCCGTAATTTTCTTCCCATTCAGCGAATTCTCCTTCGTCCAATTTATCCTTGAAGGCCTTCTCGGTGATAAAATAATAGTCTTTTCCGTCTTCCTCGCCGGGGCGACGCGGCCTTGTGGTATACGAAACGGAGAACAGCAAATTAGGACACATCCTCAAAACCTTTCGCAGAATAGAAGTCTTGCCGGTGCCTGAAGGCGCCGACACTACGATATACAATCCTTCAGACTTCTGCGAGTCGCTCTTACTCAATGTTCTGCACCTGTTCCCTTACTCTGGAAAGTTCACTCTTGATGTCAATTACCTTACGCGATATCTCTGCATCGCTGCTCTTGGAGCCGATAGTATTTACCTCTCTTATCATCTCCTGAATCAGGAAATCTATGCTTCGCCCGACGGCATTGCTGCTCTCTAAGAGATCACGAAACTGTACGATGTGGCTGTTCAAGCGGACAATCTCCTCGCTGATATCGCTTTTTTCGGCCATGATGGCCACTTCCTGCTGCAAGCGAAGCTCATCGATAGCAATCCCTCCCACCAGTTCCTTCACCCTCTCACCAAGTCTTAGTTGATACTCAGAAACAACCCGAGGCGCACTCCGCGCGATTGAATCGAGTGACTTTATAATCAGGCCAAGCCTCAGGAGCAAGTCATCGCAGACGTTTTTCCCCTCCGTTTCTCTCATCTCTATTAAAGCGGCCATTGCCATATCGAGTGCCGTTCCCAGCTCCCCCCAGACAGCGCATAGATCCAGGCCGGGTTCTTTCTGCACAAAAGCATCCCTGAATCCTGTCATCATGCTCAATGTAATCTCCTCTTCAAGCTTAAGTTCCTCCCGCAATTGTACAAGCAGCTCATAATAATTACGGATGAGCGGGAGATTCAGCTCATACCTGTTCTCAATTACGGAACTGCATTCGGAATCGATCCTGATGATTGTCTCTATCCTGCCGCGGGAAAATTTACCGCCAATTCTTTTTTTGATGTCGAGTTCCAGGGAAGAAAGGATGGCAGGCACCCGCAGGGAAATCTCCAGATAACGGTGGTTGAGAGATTTCATTTCCACGGTATATTTTCTGCCGTTCTGGACAAACTCGATTCTGCCGTAGCCGGTCATGCTTTGAATCATTACGAACTCCCAATCAATGCCAAAAAATAAATCTGGTGCTTACTCTAATTCCTCAACAAATAGGCTGACAACTTCTTCGGACAGGATCCTAATGTTTCAACTGCATGAGATATTTTGATCTAATCCTGTTGAACATTTCCATGGCCGGCTTTTCTCCATAATCTGGATAGGTCCAAGGCAGGGATTGAAAAGACTTCCCCGTGTAGATGAGGGTCAGATCGGCATAAATGCCATCTCTCAAGTAAGGGCGGTGAGTATAGCCCTTGCCGGTCGCCAAAATTAAATGAGCCTGAGAGATATAGCCCGGATCAATATTAATCCTTCTTTTTCCGCCCTCCAAAGTTATTTCCTCAATATCATTCGTACGCAGCTTCACATTGGGCAGTGATTCCGGCCTGATCAATGTATCAAAAAAAATGAACCGTCTTTCCAGGGCTGATCCCATCTCCTCTGCATAGTAGTCAGTGTAATGAAACGGCATCCTGGCGCTCACAAAGTCAATGTCTCCGTAGAGTTCAGATAATTGCTCAAGAATACTTTTCAGCAGATTGCCGTCTGCATATATGTGACTCATGAGCAGTTTTACTGACGCTGCAGGCCGCGGCTTGCTCATATGACCTCTTTGAGTTCATCCAAAGAAATCGTCGCCGTTCCTACCTTTCCCACAACAATGCCGGCAGCGATATTGGCCAGAGCCGCCGCTTCCCCAAAAGTAGCGCCGGAGGCCACGCATAGGGCTAACACGCCGATGACCGTATCCCCGGCGCCGGTGACGTCGAAGACTTCCCTCGCCTCAGCTGGAAAGAAGGCTGTATGAATAGTTCTGTCACCGCTTTCAAAGAGATTCATCCCTTCCTCACCGCGCGTAACAAGAAGGGCCTTGAAATCAAATTTTTTGAGAAGCGTCGTCCCTATTTTTGCGATGTCATCGCCGTTAGTAATGTCCAGACCCGCGGCACGACTGGCCTCATGGTGATTAGGAGTAATGATATCGAAACCCTTGTACAGGGAAAAATCATTCTGCTTGGGATCTACGCAAACGGGGATGCCTTTCCCGGATGTCATTCGGCGGATACTGTCCAGAAGCTGCCTCGTCACGACTCCTTTATTGTAGTCCGAGATGACCACGGCACCCAGATCATTGCGCAATTTTTTTATATACTGCGTTATCTTCTCCACACTGGTTGGCCGGATAGGCTCCCTGCTTTCCTGGTCAAATCTGACAACCTGCTGGCCGTGGGCTACGATTCTAGTTTTCAGCGTAGTGGGACGGTTTGCTTCGACAACAATTCCTGCCGTATCTATCTGTCTCCTGCGAAAATCGAGGAGCAGCCTCTTTCCCATATCATCGGCGCCTATGACTCCCGCCCCATAAACTTTCCCGCCCAGGGAAAATATATTATTTAATACGTTCGCACATCCCCCCAGCAAAAGCGAGTCCGATTGCATCTCCACGACAGGAACTGGGGCTTCCGGAGAAATCCGCGCCACCTTGCCCCATATGAAATGATCGACCATGATATCGCCGACCACCAGAACCTTTGATCTGGGAAAGTTCTCGATAATTTCGAATGCCCTTTTTTTGCTGAGAATTTTTTTCATTGAAACTGTACCAGTTTTTGAGATCCTCAATTTGAAAATTGAACAAAACCGACTATTCGGCATTTTCTTGGGGGAGTCATGCTATTATCATGACTATCTTTTGTCAATCCTTTTCTCGGTACAGTATTTCCTCCGGAAGGCGCGGTATAATCCTTATTGACTTAGCCCATATTATCAAGTAAAAAAATACCTGCCAAGGGCAAAACTTATCGAGGATATTGAGGATTAATCCATGATCCGGGCTTTATTTTCAGTAACGATAGGCATAGCGATCACTGCATTTATGTCCGGTTGTGCAGTTGCCTTTGGGTTTATTACCTCGGATGAAAATATGGCTCACAGGGTGGGAAATATCTGGGCCAGGATGCTCCTTGCCGTCGCAAACACCAGGGTTGAGATTATCGGCGCTGAAAACGTTTTGATCGGAAAACCACAAATTTTCATGGCCAATCACCAAAGTGATTTCGACGTACTGATTGTTTTGGCCCATCTTCCAGGCCAGTTTCGTTGGATAGTCAAGAAGGAACTCTTCCAGATCCCCATTTTTGGAAGAGCGATGCAAAGTGCGGGATATATAGAGATCGACAGGGAAGACCGTGAAAAGGCGATAATGAGTATTGACAGGGCGGCTATGAAGATCAGGGAAGGGAAATCGGTGATGTCTTTCCCCGAGGGAACAAGAAGCAAGGATGGTAAGATCAAGCCGTTCAAGCACGGCATGTTCTACCTTGCCATAAAGTCGGGCGTCCCTATAGTGCCGATATCCATCATAGGCGCCGGAGAAATAATGCCAAAACGATCTTTGCATATAAAACCCGGGAGAATCACGCTGGTCATAGATAAACCGATAGACGTGAGCGGATATTCCATTGAGAACCGACAGGAACTCATAGATAAGGTGCAGAATGTCATCGCCGGAAATTATGAGGCGCGATCAGTTGCGAAGGCGATATGATGTAAGTGGAACGCCGCCATTTAATCATGAGATAAGAAAGTGAAATTGGACGACAGAAAAGTGAGAGAGATTTGGGGGGCGGTTTGCCTGGCGGGCGCCATTTTCTTGCTGCTATGCTTAGCCTCCTACCATCCTCTTGATTCGTCGTTCACGCATTTCGTAACCGATAACACCAAGACGCACAACCTCATAGGTTCAGTGGGATCACATATAGCAGATTCCCTCATCAGGTTACTCGGCATAGGTGCGTTTATCATTCCCTTTTTCCTTCTTATCGTCTCGTTCAGGTACTTCCTCGACGAACCTTTTAAGATCAATCTTGTCGGCGTCGCCGGTCTTGGCGGTTTTATCTTCTCCACGTCCGCCCTCCTTGCAACAAGCTTGGCGGATGTCCAGGTCTATGGCATTAAACTCGGCGCAGGAGGTCTCCTGGGAACAGTGTCCGCGGAGCTGCTAACCAATTACTTCGATCGGGCAGGTACGTATATCATCCTCTTGCTTGTCCTCATCATATCCCTAATTATCATAGTCAACTTATCCCTGGTTTCTGCGAGCAAGAGGTTTAAAGGTGTCTTTGTTTTTTTATGGGACGGATTGAAAAGATTCACATCCTCGAAAACGGACATGCTGAAAGAACGAATAGTAAAAGCGGACGCAAAAGAAAAAATACCGAAGACAGTCCCCGTGATTGAGACAGTAGCGCCTTCTGTAGAAAAGATGAAGCGAAAAAGGACGGAGCAGACCCATTTTGCTTTCATTCAAAAGGAAGGCGCCTTCAAACTGCCGCCGCTTACACTCTTGGACCAGGTTGAGCGAAAAGACACACGGATAAAGCGGGATAGCCTCATTATGAATTCCCGAATCCTCGAAAAGAAACTTGCCGATTTCGGCGTTGAAGGAAAAGTGGTTGAAGTCAAACCGGGTCCCCTCATCACCATGTACGAACTGGAACCCGCGCCCGGCGTTAAGATCACCAAGGTCACCAATCTGTCGGACGATCTTGCTTTAGCGCTGAGGGCGCCCAGTATCAGGATCATCGCCCCGATTCCCGGAAAAGCGGTGATCGGCATTGAGATTCCCAACCATGAAAGGGAACCGGTACACCTGAAGGATGTTTTGGATAACGATGCTTTTCTTGAATCTCAATTCAAGCTNNGTCTCCCTCAATGCCATGATCTGCAGCATCCTGTTCAAGACCACCCCTGATGATACTAAATTCCTCATGATCGACCCGAAGAGACTGGAACTCTCTGCATATGAAGGGATACCGCACCTGCTGCACCCGGTTGTCGTTGACCCCAAAAGGGCGTCTCAGGTTCTCAAGTGGGCCGTAGAAGAAATGGAAAAGCGATACCAGACAATTGTCGAGTTGGGGGTTAAGAACATCGAGGCATATAACAAGCTTATAGACAAGAAGCTGAAGGAGAAATCCATTCAGCCGGTCGGTACAGATGAAAAAGGAGAACCTGCCGGTGGAATACCATCCAAATTGCCATTTATTGTGATCATCATCGACGAGCTTGCAGACCTGATGATGGTCGCACAGAGAAACGTGGAAGAATCACTCGCCAGGCTCGCCCAGATGGCAAGGGCCGCGGGGATTCATCTGATATTGGCCACCCAGAGGCCTTCCGTGGACGTCATTACAGGAGTTATAAAAGCGAACTTCCCCACGAGAATATCATTTCAGGTATCCTCAAAGGTTGACTCGCGGACGATCCTCGATCAACTCGGCGCCGAAAATCTTTTGGGCGCGGGCGACATGCTCTTTATGCCACCCGGTACTTCGAAATTGACCCGCATTCACGGGCCATATGTGTCAGACAAAGAGATAGAGAGAATTGTGGAGTTCATAAAAAAACAAGCCAGACCTTCCTACGATGAAACGATAACGGAATACCGGGCAGATGCATCGGACACAGAGAAATCGGATGGTGAATTTGACGAGAAATACGATGAGGCTGTCGAACTTATCACTGAGTTGGGACAGGCTTCAATCTCTCTGGTACAGAGATACCTGAAAGTCGGATACAACCGCGCCGCCCGCATGATCGAACGCATGGAGGCGGAAGGAGTCGTTGGACCCTCCGATGGCGTCAAACCGAGAAAAGTGCTGGCCAGAAAGATCCCCCGTTGAAACACAGGAATGTTCACATCGTAAGCCTGGGATGTCCGAAGAATCTGGTTGACTCCGAGGTTATGGCGGCACTCCTTGCAAAAGGCGGCTATAGCATCACTTCTCAAACAGACGAGGCGCATATCATCCTGATCAATACCTGCTCCTTCATACTTTCTGCAAAAGAAGAAGCCATAGATGAAATCCTCAAGGCGGCCCAGTGGAAGAAAAGCCGAAGGGGCGCCTGTACCCATTTGGTCGTTACAGGATGTCTGCCTCAGCGATACGGAAAAGTTTTGGAAAAAGAACTGCCGGAGGTTGATCTCTTCCTTGGGGTCGGGGAAGTGGGGAACATCGTGCATCACCTCGATGGTTTGAATCAGATAGAAGCGCCTGCCTGCCGTTCTGTCATCGGCAAACCCGACTTCCTGATGAATGCGCAAACTCCACGCCTCATAACCACGCCCTTTTACACCAGTTACCTGAAGATCGCCGAAGGCTGCTCCAATCGCTGTTCCTATTGTGTAATTCCCGCTATCCGGGGAAAAGCCAGGAGCAGGGAGATGAAAGACATCCTGATGGAAGCGGAATCCCTTGTCAGGCGAGGGGTAAGAGAAATCATCATCACCGCCCAAGACACCAGCGCCTACGGACGCGACCTGAAAGGAAAACAGAATCTCGGCGATCTGCTCAAGAGACTCGCATCCATAAAGGGTATACGCTGGATAAGGCTTCTGTACGCGCATCCCGCCGGTCTCACCGATGAGATACTTAAAGCCATGGCCGGGTATGAGGGAATATGCAAATATATAGATATCCCTATCCAGCACATCGACAACGACATCCTGGCGTCTATGAAGAGACGCGGCGGCAGCGACATTATCAAAAAGACCGTCCGAAGGGCGAGAGAGATGATCCCCGGCGTGGCGCTGCGGACATCCATCATCGTGGGGTTTCCCGGAGAAACGCGCACAAAATTCAATAAACTGATTTCCTTTATCAGAGAAACCCGATTCGATCACCTCGGTGTATTCACCTATTCGAGAGAGGAAGGTACAAAGGCCGCTTCCTACTCTTCACGGATATCGGAAAGAGAAAAGGAACTGCGGAGACAGCTTCTTATGGAAGAGCAGTCGGTTATTTCTTATCAAATCAATAAGGTCTTGATCGGTTCGGTCCAGGAGGTCCTCATCGAAGGAAGAAGTGAAATCCCTGATCATCCCTATGTCGGACGGTGCCAAAGGCAAGCCCCGGAAATCGACGGCGTCACTTACGTGAAGGGAGAAAGTCTCGCTGCAGGAAGCCTCCTTTCCTGCAAGATCACAGCGGCCAGCGAATACGATCTTTTCGCAGAGGTATTGCCGTAATATCTTTGTTGACGTTTCTTTTTCAGAACCCGATTCCCCATCCAATAATGATGATTCCCGCCTTTCGTCGAAGTCTATTTCTGCAAGGCGTATTATTATTGATCGATTTGCTGATTTGTGGTTGACAATATGCAGAAAATGACATATGTCATTTCCGACCGGTAATTGTGAGCTTATTCAAACTGCAATGCTTCCACTTAATTCGCGTTGCATTCCAATTATAGGCCACATTATTTATGCATAACGTTCGCGCTTCACGAGTCCCCATGTTTTTTGTAAACACCGCTTTTTTCACTGTGTCTTCTGAATCTCAAAAGCAACGATACGTCTTTTGGGAAAAATACATAAGAGATTGAAAGGAGGTAACATGAAAGGCTCCGATGATCACAGTAAAGCTGTAAGCAATCATTATAAACAACTGATGGAGTATTGTAAGATCAATCAGGAACGTTTGGACAGGGAGCTTCCGCCGCCACGGGAAGACTTAAACGAACTCCTGGCGGAACGAGGCGTGAGCAGGAGGGATTTCATCAAATGGACGTCCATGATGACTTCCGCATTGATGCTGCCTCCTATGTTCCGGCCCGCCCTTGCGAAGGCGGCGGAGAATTTCAGTCGTCTCCCCATTGTGTGGCTCCACTTCGCCGAATGCACAGGCTGTAGCGAGGCATTCCTCCGCACCTCATACCCGAACGTCGCCGACATTTTGTTGGAAACCATATCTCTCGAATACCATGAGACGGTGATGGCAGCGGCTGGCTATCAGGCCGAACAGAACCTGGAAAAGGCCATGACTGATTTCAAGAAGAAGTTTGTCTGCGTCATCGAAGGAGCGCTGCCCAGGGGTCTTAATGGACAATATCTGAGGCTGGGTCCGAAGGGCAAGACGGGCATCCAAATAGCCAAAGAGGTAACCCACAAGGCGGCTGCAACCGTTTGTATCGGCGCCTGTGCCTGCTACGGAAATATTCAGGCTGCAAGGCCCAATCCCACGGACTCTGCGGGCATCAGCAAGGTCCTCGGCATCTCTACTGTAAATATCGCCGGCTGCCCGCCGAATGCCGTTAATTTTGTCGGGACGCTTCTTCACTATCTCATGTTTGGAGGCATGCCTCCCCTGGATTCTATAGGAAGACCAATCTGGGCTTACGGACAGAGAATCCATGATGTCTGCGAACGCAGGTCTCACTATGACGCCGGAGAGTTCGTGGAAGAGTGGGGTGATGATGGAGCGAAAAAAGGCTGGTGCTTGTACAACCAAGGCTGCAAAGGCCCTTACACTTTTGCAAATTGCGGCAAAGTGCGTTTCAACGATGGCGTCTCCTGGCCTGTCATGGCCGGTCACGGCTGCATAGGCTGTACGGAACCCGGATTCTGGGACACCATGGCCCCGCTGGAAAAACCGATTCATGAAGCTTCAATCGGAGGCGGGGAACGTACCGTCGACAATATCGGTCTGGTGTTAACCGCTCTGACAGCGGCGGGTGTTGCAGCACATGCGGTTGCCAGTGCAATCCGTCATAAGGGAAAAGATGAGGAGGAGAAACATGACTAAGAGAATCATTGTAGATCCCATCACCAGGATTGAAGGACATTTAAGAATAGAGTGTGAAGTCGATGACAGTAACGTAATCAGGGACGCATGGAGCACCATAACCCTTTGGCGCGGCATTGAGACAATACTGAAAGGACGGGACCCACGGGATGCGGGACTTATCGTCCAGAGATTCTGTGGAGTCTGCACCTATGTCCATTATGAGGCAAGCACCATGGCCTGCGAAGATGCNNGACATTGTGAGCGCCCTTTCGGCAGACCCGAAAAAAGCGGTGGAGCTCGCCAAGAGCTATAGCTCTGATCCCTACAATTGCTCGGAGACACATTACAAGGCCGTTCAGCAGAGACTTACAAAGTTTGTGAAATCGGGCCGCCTCGGACCCTTTGCGAACGCCTACTGGGGAAATCCTTCCTACAAGCTGCCGCCGGAGGCTAACCTGGTAATTGTCTCCCACTATCTGGATGCACTTCAGGTGTCCAAAGTGGCGGCACAGATGCAGGCCATCTTCGGCGGAAAGAACCCCCATCCCCAATCCCTGGTGGTTGGCGGCGTGACCTGTGTTATGGATGCCCTGGATGCAGATCGTCTCGGCCAGTATCTCTTCCGCCTGAAGGAATTGCAGAACTTCATCGAGACCGCCTACCTCCCCGACGTACTGCTCGCCGCGGCCTATTATAAAGGCGAAGGCGCAGCCGGAATCGGAGGAGGTGTGAAGAATTACCTCTGTTATGGCGGTTTCCCACTTGATGACGATATGAATACCTTCCTCTTCCCGAGGGGGGTCGTAAAGAACAGAGACATTGCAAAGCCCCTGAAGCTCGACGAGGAAAAGATAACGGAAGAAGTGACGCACGCCTGGTATAAGGGCACGGAGCCCCAACATCCCTTTAAGGGAACGACAGACCCGGAATATACGGGCTACGACGCCAACGGCAATGTTAAGGGAGGCGAAAAATATTCCTGGTGCAAGGCGCCGAGATACGACGGGCAGCCCCATGAAGTGGGTCCTCTGGCGCGCATGCTTGTCGGTTATGCGGTGGGAAACGAAAAGATCAAGGCCCTCGTTGATTCAACGCTGAAGGCAACGGGCATCCCCGTCGCGGCCCTCTTCTCCACCCTCGGAAGGACAGCGGCACGCTGCATAGAAACCAAATATGTAGCCGACCACATCGAGGGGTGGGTCGGTGAACTAATCGCCAATATCAAGAAAGGGGATACACGGACCTGGACACGCTGCGATGTCCCGAGCAAACCTGCACAGGGTCGCGGCATGACCGAACCGCCGAGAGGAGCGTTAGGCCACTGGATAAGGATAGAGAACAAAGTAATTGCAAATTATCAGGCGGTAGTTCCCTCCACATGGAACTGTTCCCCGAGGGACAAGGCAGGAATACGCGGCCCCTATGAGGAATCACTCGTAGGGACAAAACTCGCAAAAGTGGACCAGCCCCTCGAGATCCTGAGAACCATTCATTCCTTTGATCCCTGTATGGCCTGCGCGGTTCACATTGTAGATCCCAAGACCAATGAAATCAGGAAATTCAGGGTCGCTTAAAGGAAAGGGAGGACAACCATATGGAAATAAAACCTGTAAAAGAATGGTCTGCGGCTATCATGATCAACCATTGGGCCATGGCTTTATCCATATTTGTCTTGATTGCAACAGGGTTTTATATCGCCGATCCCTGTGCAATTTATCAAGGAGAGACAGTGGATAAGTTCTTCGTGGGGAATGTGAGATACGTGCACATCCTCTTCGGGATATTCCTCTTGTTCATTTTCATATGGAGGCTGTATCTCGCTTTCTTCTCGAGGTTTAATGCGGACTGGAAAGATTTCTTCGCATGGCTCGATTTCGAATGTACCTGGAAACAGATCAAATTCTATCTGCTCATCGAGAAGGAACCACCGTCACATGAAGACTGCACCTATGGACCCATGCAATCTCTTGCCTATAGCGGTCTTTTTTTCATGATCTTCGTCATCCTCGTAACCGGCCTGATCCTCATGGGGGCGGGTTACCATGCCGGGATGACCGCCTTCTTATACAAGATCTTCAAACCGGTGGAGAATATGCTGGGAGGCCTGGCGATCGTCCGCTACGTTCACCACATCTTCACGTGGCTTTTCATTCTCTTTATCATCGTGCACGTGTATATGGCCTTCTGGTATGACGCCATATTGAAGGAAGGGACCGTCTCTTCCATGATCAGCGGGGTGCTCTTCGAAAAAGAAGGGAAATAAGATATTCTCTTTTGCTTGACAGAAATTAATTCTTGAATGGGGGAGAAATGGGTATTATCTCCCCCATTGTTATTTCTACGGTTCATATGGCAGATAAAGATCGTATTACTATTCTCGGGTTGGGCAACGTCCTTCTTCAGGATGAAGGGTTTGGCGTCCATTTTGTGCGCTGGTTAGAGAATAATTATCGAGTTCCGGAAAACGTCAAGATTGTTGAGGGCGGTACCCTCGGCTACGGACTGCTCGATACGGTATGCAGTTGCGATAGACTTCTCGTTATCGACGTGATAAAAGCAAACGAAGAACCCGGCTCCGTCTACCGTTTCACAAAGGAAGAAGTTGATGCGCAAATGCTTGAACCGACTTCGGCCCATGAAGTATCGTTTCACGACGTGCTCTGCAAAGCGGAACTAATCGATGAATTACCGGAATGCGTCTTCCTCTGCATCGTTCCCTACAAATATAAAGATATGGGTCTTGAACTGACCCCCGCTATAAGAAAAAAATTCTCCGACGTGGAGAGGCTTCTCTTAAGAGAGTTGTCTTTACATGGCGTGCAGCCGCGGAAGTTGGACCATGCATGAGCTTTCCATTATCCGGTCAATTCTGGATATAATCGAAGAATACGCAGAGGAATATCGCTTCAGCAAAGTTAAGTCCATGAAGATTTCGTTTGGACGGCTGTCCCGCATTGAACCGCAGGTCCTCGAATTCACCTTCGACATCCAGTCGACGGGCACAAAGGCGGAAGGGGCAGCGCTGGAATTTGATATTAAACCAATCATCATTCACTGCTTTTCCTGCGAAAAAGACGTTGAACTTGAACAATACGCGGCGGAGTGCCCGCAATGTAAAGGCTCTGAAGTGCTACTTGCCGGCGGAACGGAAGAGATCCAACTTCTCGAGATAGACGTAGATTAGGAACTGGTAAATATGTGCCTCGGATTTCCCGGAAGAATCATATCCATTGACGAAGACAATATCGCAATTATAGATATCAGCGGTACCAGGCGGGAAGTCTGTCTTGACATAGTCGATGAGGATGTTTCAATCGGAGACTATGTGATATCCCATGCTGGCTATGCTATTCACAAGATCGATGAGGCGCTCGCCTTGGAAAAACTCGATCTCTTAAAAGAGATTATAGAAAAAGAGATTTATTAATTTGAGCCTTGAAGAGAACTCCATTCTGTCATTCCCGCACAGGCGGGAATCCAGGTGTTTTCTTTCTGTTCAAATCTCTCGTGTATTTAAATGAATAAAGGAGAAAATAACCTTGCCCAAGATAACAGTCGTAAAAAATATCCTTGATGCCAATGACAGGATTGC
Source organism: Syntrophaceae bacterium (assembly GCA_003142635.1). GTDB lineage: Bacteria > Desulfobacterota > Syntrophia > Syntrophales > UBA2185 > Fen-1135. The sequence goes on from PLMX01000233.1 coordinate 13,890, forward strand.
GGAAGAAAACAGGAAGATATTTGATAAAGAGAAGATATACGTTCTTAATCTGATGAGTTCCCCCGGCGCAGGGAAAACCTCCATTGTCGAGCGGACGATCGCCGTCCTTCAGGGCAAATATAAAATCGGCGTCATCGAAGGGGATATCCAGGGCTCCGCTGATGCGGAAAGGATCGCCAAACTGGGGGTCCCGGTGGTTCAGATTAATACGGGAGGTGCATGTCACATAGACGGAAACATGATCCGCGAGGCACTGCCTGGCCTCGATCTCACGCAGACCGATCTTCTCATTGCCGAGAACGTGGGTAATCTCGTATGTCCGGCTGAATTCAAGATCGGGGAAAATGTAAAGGTGATGGTCCTGAGCACGCCGGAAGGCTCCGACAAGCCGGCGAAGTATCCCCTCATGTTCCAGCAGTCGGAGGCTATGATTATAAACAAAATAGATCTTCTACCCTATGTAGACTTCGATATGGCCAAGGCAAAAAAAGACGCCCTCACCCTCAACCGTAATCTTAAAATATTTGAGGTATCCTGCAAGACATCGGCGGGTCTTAAAGACTGGTTCAACTGGCTCTCGGAGCGCATTGAATCTTTTCGATCAAAATAACGGGTGCCTAATCGGATAATTCTATCTCATTCTCCAAGCACCATTGCCTCAGCGCCTGTTCCTCGCGTTTGTTCTCGAAGTCGTACCACATCTCCAGTAGTCCCTTTCTTTCCAGGAAATCTTTGAACCGTCGATACGCCCCGCGCTTTCGGAAAATCTGCTGCACATCGTTATAGTCGCCGGGCGACTGCATTTCGACAAACTCAAAAATGAGACTTTGACCCATATCGAGATCATTCTTGTGGGGAATCTTTATGCACTTATCCCAATCGAGATCATCGTCATCAATTTCATCGAGATCACCCATCTCTGAACGATAGAGTATTTGGCCTGTGTCTTTGCAGAGAATTGCCGTGTTCATACCGTAACCGGCTGAACTTACAAAGAGGAATGCATCTTGTATATCACTGAACTTGATCATTTTCCATTTGCAGTTCAAACATCTGAGACCTCCCAAGCTCTAGTGCCAACAAACAGCCGCTGCTGAAAGCCAGCGGCTGGACCTGTTCGTTACCAGCCAGTCATTCAATCCTGTTGTGTTTCTCAAGATTGTGCCGAGCGCAAAGAAGCTGAACATTAGCCGCCGTGGTTGAAGAACCACCTTTCGGCCAAGGAATAATGTGGTCAAAGTGGAGGTCTTCATTTGAGCCACACTTAGCACATTTCCCAGTGTCTCGCTTCCAAACTTCCAGTTTGACAGCGGTAGGAATCACTCGCCGAACTCTAGAATTATGAGGAATGGGAATAGAAAAATCTTCCTCCCCTTCGACCGCAATAAGTTTGAACTTGAAAGTGCTACGGCCATCTGTTTGCTCTCGCCAAGAATCTACCAAATGAAACACGCCATTATACGACCAAATGCCTTGTTTGATCTTTTCATATACGCATATGCGCTCAGGTGGCCGACGTCCGTCTTTAAAATCCTGAGCAGCTTTATGGAATTTTCCATTTTCCGTTAACTGGCCAGTCGGAGTGAGCTCCGGCTGATCTAATGACTTCGGATTTGGACATTGCGTAGACCGGGATAGATCGTGACCTTCATAAATGAGAGTGGAACCGTCATCGTTAAACCTGTCTGCATAAGGGGCTCCCGGGCGTACAGACATCAAAAATGACGGAATGATTGCCACCGAGTTGGTAATTCATTCCACGCTGGAGACTCACTCCTTCGCGCTGGCACATCTCAATGTACGGTATAATTTCGTTTGCCATATTCTCTTCTAATAACAATTACTGTTCATACCACTTAATTTCCAGCCGGAAAACCGAAACTGAAGAATTTAATGAATTTGATATCCTAATATTTAGTAAAAATCAATAGTATGAACGTTTGGGAAATAAAGATTGCTGAGCGGAAAAGATGCAGGCTTGACCTGAAGGGGGGATTATGAGAAAAAGTCGTCTCGCATGCCGCTCTGAAAACTAGCATTCATTAGTGCGAAGAAGACTTTTAATAGATTCCTGCTTTCGCAGGAATGACAAATTTAATATTTCCATATCTTTGTGGTATCCCACATGGCATCGTTAAACAGATAATTACAGCGGTCATCATGAAAAAAGATTATTCGATAGAGATGTGTAAGACTCTCGAAAATGAATACAACGGCCTTGGTTTGCAGCGGCCGTTAGCCGTAAAACGGTACGACGTCGGAGATATCGTCGAATATGACGCGAGCGCGGTTGCCCCTGACGCCTCCGACAAAACATCCCGCGTTCGAGTACAGATAGAGGCGTTTGTCGGCGGCGGATTTGCGGGACAGGTTTACAAAGTTAAAGTTCTCAGCATCGAACCGGATACGCTGCCGGGATTGCAGGTTGCCAATTCTTATGCCTTGAAAATCCTGATTCCGCCATCAGGAGGGGCGCGCTTTTTCAGAAACCTGCTCTACTGGATCGGCTTTCAGGGACCTTTTCAATTGCAATCAAATCCGGCCGCGGCAAGGGCCGGCGCGTTATGGCAGAAATTCATCCGCCGCGGCGCCAAGATCAGGTTCGATGATGAATCATGCGTTAAAGACATGTACGCCATCTTTGTCGATACCCGGTTGGGAAGTTGCGGTGAGATCACCTCCTGGATCGAAGGCCGTACCTGGCAGCTTGAGGTTGACGACCATATGGAGCTTTTGAGCAGATGGAAAAAAGGAGAAACTATTCCTCCTGAATGCCTCGGCTCTCCGGAATATAGAACAAAGAAACAATTCATGGCGGATCTTGTCAGACTGCTCCACGATATGGGCGCTTATGAATTTGCCCGCCAGTATGAATGGTCCACCTGCAAGAGTCAACCGAACTGCTTTAAGTTGGATTCAACCGACGACGACCCCTATACCGGTCTTGTCGCTATGGATTTCCGCGCGGGTCTCACGCTTCTCCCCTTCGGCCCGATGAGCCCCGGCGATTTTTCTCTGATATGGAAAGGCATTCGCAGAGGGTCTCTCGTGCAGTTCGACAGGGGCGACCTCAAAAAACTTGAAGCATTTGTGCTCGCTCACAAAAATGGATTTGCAGACATGCTGGGCATGCTTGGGGAGCTGAAAGCCGCGGAAGAAATCTATCGCAATTCGGTTCCCGATGTTACCCACAATCATCTCAAGCTGCTTTACAGCGGAAAACTCTGGTCCACCATTTCTTCCAGCGCGATTACCGGCTGGAGAATCAAAAATATAATCGACGCGCAGACAGAGGAACGATTCCGGAAACACAAAATCTCTGCCCTCCCCTTCTCCCTTCTTGGTCTGATACCATTCTTGGGCAGCATACTGCGAAAAGCCTGGGGGCACGCCGAATGGCTGGCGCATTATAAAAAATGCTTGAGCAGTATGGAATACCTTCTTAAAACGCTTCGCGGCAAAAGGCTGGAGCGTGTGATGTCATGGTGTCGCAGCGGCAGNNCCTCTGTCGATTCTTCCGGTCGGACTATATAAGTTCTTAACAAGCTGGGAATATGCAAAGGAGAAATTGGCTTTCATATTCTTGCGGCCAGTCCGCCTCTATTTTAACCCCGAGCTGCGGGAGGAATGGCTCTCCGACATGGTGGAACATGGAAAGAAGAAGCGCATCATAAGCACGAGCGATGCCGAAGAAATAATCAAGACCATCAAAGAACCTTTTATTCAGAAGTACCTAAAGAGTCTCGCTGTTCATATCTGTTTGATGCCGACAACGCATGTGGTTGCGACAGCGCTTGCGATCTACTTTATATGGACGCATCCGGAAATGCCGCGCGCACAGGCCTGGGCGATAGGATTCGGGATAATCGCCTTTTTCCAGCTCATACCGATATCACCAGGATCGCTGGCGCGGGGGCTGTATGTGCTTTTCTTGGTTATAAAAGAGAGAAATTTTAAGGACTACAGCATCGCCTTGTTCTTAGCGTTCTTCAAATATGTCGGGTATCTGGCCTTCCCTATACAGATGACCTATCGGTACCCCACGCTGGCGCGGTTTATGGCGGGACATTGGGCCACGGAATCCGTGCATGTCGTACCGGTGTTTGGAGAGAGCGGCGCTCTTCTTGAACACGGCGTCTTCTGTCTGTTTTACAACTGGCCGTTGACCATCCGCAGGCACATGGATTTGCGAGCACACAAGAGATCATTGATGAGACCGCGCTACTGGCACGCGGCAGCCCTAGCGATTGGCGCTGCCGGAATCTTGCTTGGAACCGATATGATCTATCTTAAGTATACCGGGGTAATTCCGGATCTGAGACACATCTGGTGGCTAATGGCCGCACTCCCGTTAATCGGAGGCGTTATGGTGAGCAAAGGATGCGGGGGCGCTCTGATGATGAAGCGGATTGCAACAGCGGCGGCCTTCGGCATCTTTGCGAGCCTTATCTATATGATTATCGCAACCTCTATCGGTTTCCATAATTACGCAAATATTTTCCGGCTCGGCATGGCGTGCTTATGGAGGCTGTTCGTGTTCGGTATCTTCGCAAGCATAGGCGCCATGATAATGGAGTTCAAACTGGAAAAATCTGACGGATATTAATGCGCCGCTGAATTCTCAGGTGGCAATAGGTTCGGTTACGGGTGGTCGAAGACATACCCGATGGAGCGGATACTCTTGAAATAGACAGGATTTTCCGGGTCGTTTTCAAAGTACTTTCTCAGGCGCACGATGAAGTTGTCAACCGTGCGTGTCGTCGTCTCGCCGGAGTACCCCCAGCCCACTTCCAAGAGAACCTTGCGCGATAAGGGTTTCCCACGGTTTGCAATGAAAACCTTGAGCAGCCTCACTTCTTGGTCTGTCAGGCGAATCAGCCCTTGAGCGCCATGCGCGGTCATAGTTCCGAAGTCAATCGTGTTGCTCCCAAATACATATGTATCTTTTAATTCTTGTGCTTCCAGTCCCTCATTTACAGTGCCGCTGCGGCTCCAGGAGGACCTTTTCATGAGGCGCTCGATACGCATCAGAAACTCCTCGAGGTTAAAAGGTTTGGCGAGGTAGTCATCAACGCCGTAAGAGAATCCCTTGACCTTGTCATCGTGGCCGCCTTTAGCCGAGAGGATAAGTACAGGGAGCTTTTCGTCCTCCATGCGAATATGCCGCAGCACTGACAGGCCGTCCAAACCGGGCAGCATGATATCAAGGACGATGAGGTGAGGATTCCACTCTTTCCACAAGCGGAGCCCCGATGTTCCCTCGCCGGCGATTGATACCTCATAGCCCTGAAGGGAGAGATTCAATTTCAACCCCTCGGCTATATGCTCGTCATCCTCAATGATGAGAATGCGCTTTTGTGGAAGATCTTTCATGGTTTTTCCCTTTTCGGTTTTAAGGGCAATGCCACCGTGAAAACGGATCCCCTTCCCACCCCCTCACTATCCGCGGTGATCCTTCCGTCATGGAGTTTTGCGATCTGTTGAGCAAGGTAGAGTCCGATGCCGCTGCCCCCTACCACGGCATGTTCGCCGCGGTTTCGGCTCTGATAGAATTTCTTGAAGATTTTCTTCCTCTCTCCCTTTTCGATACCGATCCCGTTATCCCGGAAACGGATCAGTTGGGTATTCTCAGCCTCCTCGAAGGTGATGCGGACGCTGGGTCTGCCTGAATTGTTGTACTTCTTGGCATTGGTGAGGATGTTCATCAGGAGCATCTCAATAAGCGATGCAACGACAGGCTGATCAAATCCCTTCTCTTGGGGGTTTTCAACATGGATGTCACATTCCCGGAAGATGTGGCGGTTGCTCGCAAGAAATCCTCGCACCAGCTCTACAAGGTCGACGTTTGTAAATATCCCTTCGTAGACCTTGCTCTCAATCCGGGCAAGATTCAGGATACTATTGATGTTGTTGGAAAGGCGTTCCGCGTCCTGGAGCATGAAGCTGATATATTTGAGTTGCTCATCGCGGGGGATTTCATGCTTTGTAAAGGTCTCGAGATATAGCTTCAGAGAGGTAACCGGGGTCTTGAGCTCATGGGTGAAATTGCTGATGAAGGTTTGCTGCAGGCGGTAGAGCTGGAGGGTTTTCAGGTGATAGATGAAGATGATGAGAATCCCCGCCAGGATGACGCCGACCAAGAGCGACAGGACAAGGATGACAACCCAGGGACTGGCCTCGATGAACTGGCCCGGATCGAGCTGGTAACGATAGGCGAGTGATTTGAGCCCCGCGCTTATCCCGACATACCAGTAGATATACAGGGAGAGGGAACAAACGAGGGCGATCGTCGACAGAACAAAAACAAAGATAGGATGGAAAAACCATTTTGCCTGTTTCATAATTCTTTATAATCTATACGATACGTTTATTCCCGTCAATTTTCCTTCGCTCTTCCAACTTATCCTGCATTGTAAAAGTATTGTAAAACGCTAAGTTATAACTTCCTTTCTGTAAACAAATTTCTTATGCTGCCTCCGCACTAAAATATTTATACCCTCATGGAGGAATAACATGCACAATCGTTCTCTCGAGACCCAACCTGTCCATCCTCTCGGGACCCGTGCCCGCGTCCTGCTTACCAGCGTTTTCGGGCCGTATGCCCAGGATGATGATTACGGAAGCCGCAAGATCAATCCGATGGAGCTATATCAGAATCAAGTAACTCGTGTCCAGGGAGGGTTTTCTCTCCGTATGTTTCATCGCTCCTTCGGCCTGATGATGATTCATGCAAATATCGAAGCCCCCTGCACGATACTGGATTTCCCGGACTTCGATCGTTTCCTCGAAGAAATTCGTGATTGCCAGTATGATATCATCGGCATCAGCGCCATCATTCCGAATATCGGCAAGGTGAAGAAGATGTGTGAACTGATCCGGCAGCATCAACCGAGAGCCACGATTATCGTCGGCGGACATATAACCAACAAAGAGAGAATTGATAAGATAATTGATGCCGACCTCATAGTCCGCGGCGAGGGCATCCGGTGGTTTCAGAGATATCTCGGACAGGATGACAAGGCGCCCATCAAGCACCCGATGACCATATCGGGGTTTGGAACAAGGATTATGGGTATCGGTCTGGGCAGCAGACCGCACCGCACTGCGGCGATCCTGATCCCCTCCGTGGGCTGCCCCGTTGGTTGCAACTTCTGTTCAACATCGGCGCTATTCGGCGGCAAAGGGCATTTCATAAATTTCTTTGAGACAGGAGATGAACTTTTTGCAGTAATGTGCGAAATTGAAAAGAAGCTCAAGGTTCGATCCTTTTTCACCCTCGATGAAAACTTTCTCCTCCACAAGAAACGGGCTTTGAGGCTCCTCGAACTGATGGAAGCCAACAATAAAAGCTGGGCAATATACGTATTCAGCTCCGCACGGGTCCTGCAATCCTATACGATTGATCAACTGGTGAGACTCGGCATCGGCTGGGTCTGGATGGGGCTGGAAGGGGAAAGCAGCGACTACAATAAGCTCCATGGAGTCGATACGCGGGCCATGGTGCAGCTCTTGCAATCTCACGGCATCCGTGTGCTGGGATCATCGATCATCGGCCTGGAAAACCATAAACCGGAAAGTATGGATGCGATCATCGACTATGCCGTAGGCCACGAAACGGTTTTTCACCAGTTTATGCTTTACACTCCCATTTCGGGGACTCCCCTGTATGAAAAGCACAGGCAGGAAGGAACGCTTCTGGCGGAATCGGAATTCCCCGATGCCGATGCCCACGGACAATATCGCTTCAATTATCGCCACCCGTATATTAAAGGCGGACAGGAAGAGAAATATATTCTGGAGGCATTTTGGCGTGACTTTAAGTTTAACGGCCCCAGTCTGCTTCGCCTGATACGGGTGCTGTTGAACGGATGGCAGGCGCATAAGAACCATCCCCGGCGCGTGAGGGAGCGTTTTGCACGGGAGGTCTTTCCTTTACGCTCAACGTATGCCGGCGCTGTCTGGGCCATGAGAAAGTCGTATCGCAAAGACGCGCGCATCGCCGAAAAAGCGGATAGGCTTCTGAAAGATATCTATGCCACATTTGGATGGAAGACGAAGCTCATTACGCCGCTTATCGGCAGGTACGCCCTTCGTTCCTTGAAGAAGGAGGAGGAGAGGCTGGCTCATGGGTGGACATACGAACCGTCATGCTTCTATGAAAAAAACGAGGCAGCCAGAGCGCTCGAAGCGGCGCCGGCTGTAAGGCACAGATTGAAGGTGAAAGAAGAACGTCCCGCAGTCAATGAACCGATTCCCAATTACGGTAAATAGCGTCGAGCCTTTTCTCTAATTATTGGATTCATCGATCATACCGCACATTGAGCAGAGCGTCCGGGCAATAACTCCATCCTGTATTTTCGCACTGCCAGTTCATCTGCCGGCAACAGCTTGCATATCTCGGAAAGGGTCGCAAACCGGTAGCCTGCCTTCCTGACCTGCTCGATCAGGTCGATGAAGTGGTCGCTCCAGATGCCTCCTTCCACCTCGGCGTGCACCGGCAGCACATGGATTTCCGCGTCTTTGAGCACAGAGGTGATGATAGAAATGCCCGCAGGGACGCCAACCTCCTCAAAGCACGGGAGATCGGACGGAATTTCCACAACACCTGTCATTTCGTGGATGAATGGCTTCCCGGCCCGGGTGCAGCTCAGATAATCAAACCGGTAATCCCTGAGAATCTCCATCACCCTGTCGTCGATGACCCACGCAGGCGCCCCGAATGCCGAGGGCTTTCGCCCGGTCAGCTCCGCAAAACCGCGGATACCTTTTTCGAGCCAATCCCGTATCCAGTCCCTCGATCTTGTGTACAGCTCGTCCTGCCAGCGTCTGTGATCCCAGGCATGAAATTGTATCTCATGCCCTTGAGACAAAATCTCTTGGACGATTTCCGGAAACGAAAGAGCGATCATCGGTGAAGGGAGCACGGTCCCATAAAGGGCCGTCCGCAAGCCATAGAGACCGACGGCATTAGTCCTGACCATCTTCTTCAGGAAGCGGGGATTTTTTATCAGCTGAAGGATGGCCCTGCCTGAGGAGTCGGGCCCTATGCTCAAGAAGAAGGTGGCCTTGATGTCATGGTTTCCCAGGATGTTGAGAAGACGGGGCACACCATTTTTCATACCATGATAGGTATCAACGTCGATTTTTATGCCCAGTACTTTTTTGCTTTTGTCATCAGACGGCACCCTTGTTCTCCTCCAGGAAAGAATCGAGTGTCATCCTCAGTGCGTCCTTCAGGCCTATCTCAGGTTTCCAATCCAGGAGCTTTCTTGCCTTCTCAATGCTCGGTTTCCTGGAATAGATATCCTGGTAGCCTTTGCCGTAGTAAGATATGGCGGATGCTTCGATGATTTCCGAGTATGCCTTGTCATTTCTGTGGGCCGGATGCGCCATAAAGAGATTCTTCAGAATATCGGCCAATTCCTTCACGGAGCATTCATTGTCCGGATTTCCAATGTTGATGATCTCGCTTTTGCATACATCATTTTTGTTTTCCAGGATCTTCACCAATGCGGAGATGCCGTCATCCACATAGGTAAAACATCGCTTCTGATGGCCGCCGTCAACGAGCGAAATCGGGCGCTTCATAAGCAGTTCGGCGATGAATTGTGTGACGACTCTGGAACTCCCCTCTTTGGCCACATCCAGGGAATCCAGCCGCGGTCCGATCCAGTTGAAGGGTCGAAACAGGGTGAATTCAAGATGACCGCGGGTGCCATAGGCGTAGATCACGCGATCCAGGAGCTGCTTGCAGCAGGAGTAAATCCAGCGCTCTTTTTGAATCGGCCCGACGACGAGGAAACTTTCATCCTCCTTGAATTCGGGGTCGGTGCAGGCACCATAAACCTCGGACGTAGACGGGAATACAACACGCTTATGATACTTGACACATTGTTTGACAACGGCCAGATTCATCTCAAAGTCGAGGTTGTAGACGCCGATGGGGTCTTCGACATAGAGTTTGGGGGTCGCAATGGCCACAAGCGGTAATACGACGTCACATTTCTTTATGTGATACTCAATCCATTCCTTGTTGATCGCCATATCACCCTCAAGAAAATGGAAACGGGGATTGTTCACGGCTTCACCGAGACGGTCATCGGCAAGGTCCATGCCGTAGACGATCCAGTCTTTTTGAGCGAGTATCCGATTGGTCAAATGATGGCCGATAAATCCATTTACCCCGAGAATTAAGATCTTCATGTTAAGACTAACCCTTCTTTGTTTTTAAAATAGTTAAAAATTTGGCCGCGTTTTATTCTCGACCCCGCGACCTCGATATCTACAAGCTTCAGCCTGCCGTCTCCCGTCCTGATAAAGACATCCTCCTTTTCAACCTCAATCTCTCCGGGACGATAGTCATCCCTTCTCACCCCTTCGGGAATGGCCCACCAGATCAATATCTTCTCTCCTCCGGGCAAAAAACCAAAGGCACCCGGATACGGATCGGTCACGGCCCGGATGAGATTATAGATCCGGACTGCCGGCCAAGCCCAGTCAATGCGCCCATCTTCCGGACTCCTCCCTCCGTAATAGCTTCCCTTCGTCAGATCCTGTGGAATCCGTGGGGCCCTGCCTTCCCGGATGAGAGGCAGGACTCCCGCAAGCATTTCTCTCGCCGCCGCGCAGAGCTTGTCATACAAGGTCCTGGCGGTGTCTTCAAATTCTATTTCAACCGCCTTTTGTCCGACGATGTCGCCTGCATCCGGTTTGACTGTCATATAATGGAGTGTAACCCCGGTCTCCCTCTCTCCGTTTGCAATGGCCCAGTTTACGGGGGCCCTCCCCCGGTAGGCGGGCAGGAGCGAGCCATGGAGGTTGTATGCGCCTGACGGTGGTATCTTCAAGATGTCCTGACTCAGCATACGCCGAAAGTAGAAGGAAAAGATCACATCGGGAGTAAGGCGCGAAACTTTCTCTATCCACACAGGCGTATTCATATCAGGGGGACAGAATATTTCGATATGATTCTTATTCGCCCATGCAACAACGGAATCGAACCAGCAATTTTCCCCGGGGTCGTCTTCAAGCGAAAAAATCGCCGCGATATCAAAACCTGCCTTCTTCAGGGCTTCAAGCCCGCAAATACCCATGTTGTGGTATGCAAATACAACGGCCCTCATTGCGTCTGCCTTGCGCTCTCCGACGAGTGGACCTTTTCAATAACATACTCCGGCCTTTTTCTCACTTCCCTATAGATCCGTCCAATGTATTCCCCTACGATGCCGAAGGCAAAGAACTGCAAGCCCACAAAAACAAACAGGATGGCAAATAATGTGAATACACCCTCGGCAGCCCACAGGGCGCCATACATAATTCTCGCAACGGCAAGGAATATACCGAAGCAGACACCGCCGAGGGCCATAAATATGCCCCCGTACATGAGGAGCTTCATGGGCAGATCAGAGAATGACGAGACGAGGTCAAACTGAAGATTGATGAGCTTTCGCAGGGGATAGTGAGATGTGCCGCCCGCCCGCTCGTCGTGGGCAACCTCAATTTCCGTCACACGCTTGCCAAAGAATGTCGCCAATGCCGGAATGAATGTTGCGTGCTCGTGACAGGCGATCATGCGATCTACCACCGGGCGCCGGTAGGCCCGGAGCATGCAACCCCAGTCAGTCATCCTGACCTTCGTAATCTTTCTCGCAATGATGTTGATGATCTTTGACGGGATGATCCTGAACATGGAATCCTTGCGCCCTTTTCTTATTGTGCCCACCACATCATAGCTGCCCGCTTCCATCTCTTTTACAAGCTTCGGTATCTCTTCAGGGGGATTCTGGAGATCCGCATCCAAAGTGATTATGATATCGCCTGTCACTACAGAGAAACCGGCAAGGATCGCCGCGTGCTGTCCATAATTTCTGACAAGCTCTACAACCTTCACCTCAGGTTCACTGGCAAAGCCTTTCAATATGGCGAGGGAACTGTCGCGGCTGCCATCATCAACAAAAATTATCTCATGCGGCCTGCCCATGCCTTGCATGACCGGCCGGATGCGCTCCATGAGGATATGCAGATTCTCCTCTTCATTGTAGACAGGAATGACCAGGGAAATCATCGGTTGTGAACTCATGGGATTGTCCTCATTGTTACAGATCATTCACTCGCTTAGGCACGAGCAAAACGCCTTTACAAAGCTGCTAACTTTTCAATATCTCTCTTGTGGCTTCACAAACATAGGATACATCATCATTCGACATGCCGGGAAACAGAGGCAGGGAAATTATCCTTTCCGCAGCCCTCTCTGTTTCAGGGAGCATTCCTTTTTCTGTTGCAAACTGCCTCTTGATATAACTCAAACGGTGACACGCCGGAAAATGAAGACCGTAGCCAACATTATACTCGGATAGTTTTTCCATAAAGAGACCCCGATCCATGGACAGAATCTTTATGATGAACAGGTGCCAGGCATGCACATGGGGATACTCGGGCACTCCGGGCAATTCGAGGCCCTTTACATCTTTTAGCCCTTTCATATAGAGCCCCGCTAGTTCGGCCCTTCTATGATTGATCTCGTCCAGCCTCGCGAGTTGCGCAAGCCCCAAGGCCGCCAGCATGTCGGGGAGATTATATTTGAACCCCGGCAGATTAATATCATACTCGGGGTTTCCCCCTTTGCCGTAACGTTTCCACGCGTCTCTCTCGATACCGTGAAATCTCAAAAGCCTTAATTTCGCTTCCAGCACATCGTCGGTGTGTGTAATCATCCCGCCTTCACCGGTTGTTATGTTCTTTATGGGATGAAAGGAAAAGATGGCGGCGTGGCGGAAACCTCCTGCGTGGACGCCTTTATAATAGGTGCCTACCGCATGGGCCGCATCTTCAATTACCGGGAGATTGTGGCGCTTTGCTACTTCGAGAATCCTGTCCATATCGGCGGGAGCACCCGCAAAATGGACGGGAATAATGGCCTTCGTCTTGCGGCTGATTTTCTTCTCTATAAGGTCCGCATTTATGTTCAGCGTATCGTAGTTGATGTCTACAAAAACAGGCCGCGCCTTCAGCATGGCTATCATATTTACAGTGGAGGCAAAGGTCATCGACGGTGTGACGATCTCATCTCCTTCGCCTATCCCCAGGGCAAGAAACACAAGATGCATGCCGGCTGTTGCGGAAGTTACGGAGACTGCATGGGACGCCCCCGTCAATTCGCAGAATCCGTCCTCGAACGCCTTGCATACGGGCCCGGTAGTGATCCAGCCGGATTTCAGGCAATCAACAACGCCTTCAATCTCTCTCTCGCCAATAGAGGGTTTGGACAGGGGCAAGAAATCTTGTCTGACTTTCATAATTCAATCAGTCACTCATCTCTAAGATGCACGAGGCTATAATAACCATTATCCCACAGAACGTCCGAAAAGGCTGTCTTTTTTTTCAGCTTTTCCGCAATTTCGTGTTCCGTCACGCAATAGATATCCTTTTTCCCCCGACAAAGACGAAGGAATATATCGGAGGTGAGAAAATAACGATTCCTTTCTTCGAGAGGCAGTTTTTCCACCCCCGGTCTCAATTCGCCGATGTCATCGACTACGGGAGTTCTTCTCTTACTGTAAAAATCGACACCGTAAAGCGACATCCCGTACTGATAGAGCTCCTCACCAGTGGGGACGTAGTCTTTTATGATCCTGGTAATGGGATATGCCGACTTATACGGCGTCAGGAATTGAGACATCGGGAATATCAGCGAACTCATAAAAAGAAACGAGAGCACATAAATAGTTATGAACCAGCCGCTACGCCATTTTCTTCCGATGATCTCCGGCAGAAATATAATCGCAATCTGCATCAGGATCGGGAAGACGACCCACGGCAACCACGCATGGAAAGGTATCCCGTGGTTCTTAAGAAAGGGCGGTGCGAGGAGCACGGCGATAAACAGGAGGGATTGCAGGACCACCGGGAGACGACAGAGAATCCCTGCATCCTTGCCGTAATCGAGATTTCCGCTTCGGTCGTCATGTGTTCTGAAGATGTGTCCCATAAAAACAGCTATGGGCAGGAACACCGGGGCGATATAGGGGATAAGCTTGGATGAGGAAATGGAAAAGAAGAGAAATATGAAGCCCGCCCATGCAAACAGGAACAGCTTTTCCGTGGGACCAAAAAGAGAAAAGAGTTTGGCCCCGCTTTCTTTAGCTGCCTTGAAGAGAAAAGCCCACCAGGGCATCGCACCCGCGATGATGATGGGAACGTAAAAAAAGACAGACTCGTTTCTCGAGTGCATGGTCGTAGTATATCGGAGGAAATGTTCCTGAACGAAAAAGAACCACAGGAAGTCTTTATTTGCCCCTTGCACAAGGATTAACCAGGGTCCGGCGACAGCCAAAAATATTATTATGCCTGTGGGTGAGAACAATCGCAGTGTATCTCGCCACCTTCCGGCTAACACGAGCCATATGATAACGATCGCAGAAGGAAAGACTATCCCGATCAAACCTTTTGTAAGAAAGGCCAGGGAACAGAATAAATAAAAGAGATAGATATTTTTCTTTCCGTACGCGCCATCTGAAAAGTATCTGAAGCCAAACCATACTGCGACAGATACAAAGAACGCGAGCGGCATGTCGAGGATATTAAGACGTCCGATGGCAAACGGAAATAAGGAAGTCGCCAAGACGAGAGCCGCATAAAACCCCGTTTTTTCGCCGTGTAAAAAAGTACCCATCCTATAGACGAGGAGGATGCATCCCCACGCGCAAAGCGCTGAAAAGAGCCTTGCCGAGAATTCATTTTCCCCGAAGATCTTAAATGACAGGGCCGTCGCCCAGTAGCATAGCGGCGGCTTTTCGAGGTAGACGGTCCCCTTCAGATGCGGCGTCACGTAATCTCCCGACTGGTTCATTTCACTGGGGATAGCGCTGTAACGCCCCTCATCCGGCTCCATCAAGGGCACAACGGCAAGAAGGCCCAAATAAATAATGAAGGGTAGGAAGAAACAAATAATTTTTTTATTTTTGGCCCAATCCATAAGCTCTCAGATATTTTCCTCTTTCAGGTTAAATTTAGTAATTTAAGGTCATCCCTATTGTCAAGACAAAAAATCGAGAATATCCGAAATACGGGGCGTGACAAGTCCGCAAATATTTTGTGTAAGACTGTGCTTGTCGGTTCCGCGGGCAATCGCCATGGTGACGTCTTCTTAAGTTCTCCGTTCATTCTGACGGCCTGATGTATCTACCACCGGGGATGATCAGCCGTCATGCAAAGTCTGTCACTGCCTCTTAGCTTGACACGCAAACATATTTCCCCTATGTTGTTTCCATAGAAGACATTGCGATACTGTTTCAGTAAATCGATTTGATGAGGTTTGACATGACCCGGCGTTTGAATTTCTTGATTCTCGCCTCCATTTTTTCTCTGCCCCTTTTCATTCTCCCTGTGTTGTCGTTTGCGGATTGGACGCCGCTCATTGAACGCCTTACAGCCGACAATTTCGACGAGCAGGTCATAAGAAAGATATTTGACCGCCCGGGCGTAAACTTTGATCCCAGCGCTATGTCATGCAAGCTCAAGGAGCTCATAAACAAGCGCTACAAGAAACAAGATGCGGTTTCTGCCCGCAAAGTCAGGGCTGCATACGGCCGCTTCTTAAAACCGGAAGTCATTGCCGAGGCGCAATCCTATTTACAGAAAAACAGAGAGACCCTGCAGGGAATAACGGAGAACTACTGTGTCCCCAAAGAGATTGTCGTATCAATACTGCTCGTAGAGACCTGGCTCGGCCGGCATCTCGGTGATCGGGGCGCCTTCAATACGCTGGCAAGTATGGCGCTGTCTTCCGATCTTGAAACTATCCGTCCCTATCTTGCGCCGGACCTGCTTACCCCGAGGAGCGAGGAATTTGCAAAAAAACGCTGCCGCCAGAAGGCTGATTGGGCTTACGGAGAACTCAAGGCCCTGATTAGATATGCCGCGGACAACGGCATCGACCCTCTCAGTATCCCGGGTTCACTCTATGGCGCAATCGGAATCTGCCAGTTCATGCCGACAAAGATCTCCGTCTATGGAGTCGATGCCGATAGAGACGGCCGCGTCAACATCTTTGCGGAGCCGGATGCGCTTTACAGCATGGCAAATTACCTTCGCTCCCACGGTTGGCGCTGTGACATGAGCGCGAAAAAGCAGCACCGGGTAATCCTCGCTTACAACCACAGTAAGATCTATGCCGACACCGTCCTCACCGTGGCTAAGAAACTGAAGGAATAAGGTTGAACAGGCCGAGCCGCGGACGGAATTGATAGGCGTCATGCCAATGATATTTTAGAGTAACTCTCAGGGTTTCCTTAGAGGGGAAGAACTGAAATTGCTGTTAATAAAAAGTAGCGCGAGTGACCTCATACCTTGAAGGCCTCAGGAATCTTTATGGGGACATCTACAGGTTTTATATACTTTCCGACAATATTAGAGGTATCTTTGACGTTCAGCTTTTCAAACAAAAAAGAGAATTGGTTTTCCAACTCCTGACCTATGGCATGGAGCGCCCCTTTCGGGAGATTCCAAAGCGCCTTCTTAAAAGGACCTAAGCCCTTCTTCCTGGTCTTGTAGATAAACTGCTCTTCCGTATCCGTGTCTTTCTTTTCGCCTATCATTTTGGCTTTTATGTATTCATATATCTCGTCCCTGAGGACTGCCGGGAAGTGTTTGCTTTCGTAGATCATATTCTGAAACCCTGTTGCCAGATGGATTTCGGCAGTGCCCGTCTTGGGAAATTTATCGAAGGCCTCGTTGGGGAGTGTCGATGCGCCGTGCTGAACCGCGCCGGCGAGGCCGAACTCCGCCCTCGCAACCTCGGATAATTCTTCGAGGGTATTGAAGTCCAGCTTGACCTTGGCGATAGTCCCGTCAGGGAGAGGGACGCCTCCATGCGTGGTGCCGGACTGCACGCTGATCTTGCTGATGCCTTTCATGTCGCCGCCGTCATTCTTGAGCTCTTCAAGATAGCCTGCCATGTAGGCCCGCAGCTCTTCAACCGTGCTGTTCTTTCCACCGACTTCACCGATCTCACCACCTACAGAGATCGTCACGCCCGCTGGCTCCAGATCCCGGATCATGGTAGTCAGCTCTGCCGCGAGAGAGTAATTCGCCTCCTGCTGTTCTTCCACCTTCAGTTTTGACAGGTCTACAAGCGTTGAGGTATCGATATCGATATTGTAGAATCCCGCCTCGATGGCTTCCCAGATCAGGTCTTTGACCGCCTGCACTTCCTTCCCGGGATCGGATGCAAATTTTTTCGCATTTACCTGGAAATGATCTCCCTGCAGAAAGAGAGGGCCCTTGTATCCTGTCTTGATTGCTGCGGCTGTTACCGCGGATGTATATTCGTAAGGACGCTGGGCGGTGTAATCAATTTCAGAGCGGGCGATTTCAAAAATTACGGGGCCGACCTTGTCCTTCATGGCAGCGCGGAAGACAGCCTGGGCAACATCGTACGTGAGGGCCCGGATGTTGATGGCAGGCACTGTAAAGCCCGTCACCTCCTTGCGCCCCATTGCCTCATAGAGAGGCATTATGGATGTCGATAAAATACCCACGGCCGCTCCGATCCTTCGTACCAACCACCTTGCCGTTTTTCTGGTATCATCCTGAGAGCTGAAGACCGCCGTAAATACAAGATCGTCAATGAGTGAACTCCGGAGACTTCTCTCATCCAGTACCCTGACATCTCCCTCCGAAATCGTGAGGACGCCTTCCAAATCTTTTTTCAATTGATCGATAGTTTCGTAGGTCGTTGCCATAGCTCTCGCCCTCCATCAACCGTTAGCAAGAAATTCCTTCGCCTTTTCCACCTCGAAACGGCTCCCGATGTAGATCGGGCAACGCTGATCCAGGTCCCCCACCTTTATGGACAGTATATCCTGCTTGCCGTCTGTGGCCATGCCGCCCGCCTGTTCAATGATGAATGCCATGGGCTGAAGCTCAAAAAGAATTCTCAATTTCCCGTTCGGGCTCTTCTTGAGTGCCGGGTATGTGAAGATACCCCCTCTTTTGATCAGCACCTGATTTATGTCCGGCACGAACCCCCCGCTGTAACGGAGTTTATAGCCTTCCTTCTCGAGGAACTCTACGTACTTGAGGTGGGCCGGGGTCCATTCCTTTCTCAGCCCTCCGAGGCTGTATATGTCTCCCCTTTCCTTCAACATTATGTTCTCCTCAGAGAGGACGTATTCGCCCTCCCTGTTCAATACGAATTCATGGGTTCCCTTTCCCGCGGAATAGACCATCGTGATCAGGGGGCCGTATGTAATATACACGGCCGCAGCCATTGTTTTCTTTCCTTCGGCCAGTATGGCTTCCTTGTGGATGCCGATTATCGTCCCTATGGCTAGGTTGGTATCTACCAGAGATGAACCGTCAAGCGGGTCGGCAGTAATAAAATATTTCTCATCGCCTTTTCCGATCTGTATGACTGAATCCCGCTCCTCCGAGGCATACTCCCGGACAAACCCCGAATACTCGAGCTGGTTCTTGAGAATTTCGTCGGCGCTCCTGTCGAGAGTAAGCTGCTCTTCGCCATAGATATTTTTGAATCCGGCGAGCTTCCGGTTTGATTCATGAATCTTGGCGGAAATGTATTTCCCCATGACTGCGATCTGCCATATAAGCCTGCGCAACTCCATTTCCACGCTCGCCTTCCACATATGTCTGCGGAGATCTACAGTAAATTTCGTATAGTCCGAAATGCCCTCACCCATGATTGTCCATCCTTCTCATATTTTTGTTTTTTGTAACAATAAATCACTCACTTGACAAGTACATTTTCAAGGCTCCTGCCCTGCATTTCAGACGAAACAAATTGTAACTATGGGCCGGATATGTTAGCCTGTCCGAAGGTGTAATGTGAGGAGATGATCCATGATTACGAAAGAAGATGCGAATGCATTGCTCTCTCAATACATAAAGAATGAGAGGAGCTTATATCATTGCTATGCCGCAGAGGCGGTCATGAGGGCATTGGCGCGAAGGTTAGAACAGGATGAGGAGAAATGGGGCATTGCAGGGCTGCTCCATGATCTGGACCTGGAGCTGATTGACGGCAACCTAACAGCCCATACGCATGAAACCGCAAAGATCCTCGCTGAGCTGGGCGTCGATCCGGAGATCATCGACGCCATTAAGATGCATAATGAAGATGCCTGGGGCATGAAGAGGAATACTGTATTCCATTACGCTCTCGCCGCAGGCGAGACCATCACCGGCATGATCGCAGCAACGGCCCTCGTTTATCCCGATAAAAAACTGGCAAGCGTGAAGACGAAATCGGTTACCAAGAGAATGAAGGAAAAGGCCTTTGCTGCATCCGTAAATCGGGATACGATCATGGAATGCGAGAAGCTCGGCATTCCGCTGGCTGAATTTGCGGAGATTTGTCTTGGGGCAATGCAGAAAATCAGCGACCGTTTGGGATTATGATCAAACTATCCGTGGGAGGAAAGTATAATGGGTAAGTCGTACAGAGTCGCCGTAGTTCCGGGTGATGGAACAGGACCCGAGGTAATCGCAGAAGGATTGAAGGTCCTCAAGGCTGCCTCCGCAAAGTATGGTTTCAAACTGAACCTGTCCCATTATGATTTGGGAGGCGAGCGATATAAGCGTACCGGTGAGATATTGAGTGATGAAACCATAGAAGAACTGAGAAAATTTGATGCAATATATCTCGGCGCCATCGGCCATCCCGATGTAAAAGCGGGCATCCTCGAGAAGGGCATCCTCCTTAAGCTCCGCTTCGCCTTGGATCAATACATAAATCTGCGGCCAGTTAAACTCTACGCCGGCGTCGACACGCCCCTGAAAGACAAGAAACCGGAGGATATAGATTTCGTTGTCGTCAGGGAAAACACCGAAGGCCTTTATGCAGGCGCGGGCGGGTTCCTGAAGAAGGGCACGGCAGACGAAATCGCGACTCAGGAATCCATCAACACGCGCAAGGGTGTGGAGCGCTGCGTGAGGTTCGCCTTCGAATACTGCCGCAAACGCAACAAGGCAAAGAAGCTGACGCTGTGTGGAAAGACCAATGTGCTGACGTATGCCTTCGACCTGTGGGAGAGGACGTTCTACGAAGTGGCGAGAGAATATCCCGACATAAAGACCGAATACGCCCACGTTGATGCGACCTCTATGTGGATGATAAAGAACCCTGAATGGTTCGATGTGATCGTGACGGACAACCTGTTCGGCGACATCATCACCGATCTCGGAGCGATGATCCAGGGGGGCATGGGCATAGCCGCGGGCGGCAACATAAATCCGGAGGGCGTCTCCATGTTTGAACCCATAGGCGGCTCAGCGCCCAAATACACGGGGCTTAACGTGGTCAATCCGCTTGCCGCCATCATGGCCGGGCAGATGATGCTGGAGACATTGGGAGAAGAGACTGCAGCCGCAGCCATCGAAAAAGCCGTCATGAAGGTTGTAGCAGAAAAGACGAAAAGCATGTCCGCCGGACAGATGGGTTATTCGACGAGTGAAGTAGGCAGCCTTGTGGCCGGCTTGATTTAGATGTAACTTACTCTTTCAAACATGCTCCTCCATCCCGCTGGTGGAATGTTCAACAGCTTGCTTGTTCTGTGCCGGTAATCAACCACATTCTCCCCGGTCTTCCCTGTGACTTTTTTATTTTTTCTCATCTTCTTTTACCTATTCTGGTACCGCAATCTGATTATCTTAATTTTATAGCCAGATCATTAGCCGCTGCTTGAACGACAAGCCAACTAATCCCACTTGTATCTTCGTCCGGAAACATTCGTAATGCCATTTGTTCATATGGGTGTATGATATTTCGGAATGCACGAAGCGAATGTGAAAATCTCTGAACATCAAGATCAATCCATCCGCACTCATGTGCAACATTTATCATGTCTGACAAAGACAATTCTGCAAAATGTTTCACTTTTCCAGAATTGTCTTTTGGTGCAGCAGAACCCATATTTGCCTCTTTCGGAAACTGTTGCATAACCGACAGAAGCATTCCCTCCAAGAATGATCCCATCAAAATGGTCGCAGCCAAATAGCCCTTAGCATCAAAGCATTTTTGAATTTCGGTCCACCTTTCTTTCAATATTTCACCAATGCCAGGGCCAAGTTTCAAGTTTATGAAATCAGGTGGTGGAAGTGGTTTGAGTTCTGGTTCTTTTTTGGTGAATTGAGGCGTGATTGAGCGAAAACGGGGCTCGATCCCTTCTATTTCAACCTTAAGTCCTTCAATCATCAATATCTGATTCAGCTTATCTATAGCCCTTAAGACTTTTTCTTGATTCCCTCCATATTCTTTGGGATTGGCTAATCTTTGGATTACTGCATTAAGATTATTCGAAGTGAGCTGCTGCAGAACAGAAAGTGTCCACCACTTGCGGGTCGATCCGTCATGAATAAAGTTTGAAAAGCCAACTCGACGGAAGAATCTCGTCAGTTCTGAACCTGAACGGTATACAGGATAATCACCATCGCCGCAGATAAATTCTGCCAGCCGTTCTATTGTATTGGTATCCATTTCTTCTTTAGCAGCTTGCTCACAAAGTCACCAGTTTGAAAACTTACTCTGCGTTTCCTCCGATCAAATATGAGGGGCAGATAATCATATCCCGATACCTGCTCCTCAGTGATGGCGTCAGCCACAATAACGGAGAGAGCCAATCCACAAATCACTCATGTCGACGGCATCGACACGTCCGGAGAACGAGTCGATAAAATAGTAAAACATCGACACGTTTTTATTTTGTGTCGACGGCATCGACATCTTTATTTCGACAGCAGCTTGTACAACTTTACGTTCAAATAAAGCGTTTCCTTGCCGATTTTGTGATGTTTAAGAATACCGATTTGTTCTAATTCCTTTAAATATTCCGCCGCAGTCTGGCGTTTTGCGATCCCGCCGTCAATAATAAATTGGCCTTTCGTATAGGGTTGGCGGAAAATGAGCTCTATCAGTTCCTTGGAGTAAACCCTGGCAGGCAGCTTTTTTCTCGCTGTTTCCATCGTTTCGGCCATTAAAGCCCGAATCGCCAAAATACGTTCGCGGGTAAATACGGCAGTGTCTTCAACTGCCTTCAGCATGAAGAGAATCCATGGTTCCCACAGGCCTTTTTCTGTTACCTGACGCAGCAGTCGGTAGTAGTCGTTCTTCTGTTCAATGATTGCCTTGCTGAGATAGAGCACCGGAATGTTCAGCAGTCCGTTCAGGACAAGAAAAAGGATATTGATGATTCGCCCGGCCCGTCCGTTACCGTCGGAGAAAGGGTGAATCGCCTCGAATTGGTAATGGATCAAAGCCAGCTTGATCAAAGGATCTATATCGTCCTGGCCGTGCATGAAATATTCCAAGTTCCTCAGTTTGTCCCGAATGATGGTTTCTCCCTCGGGAGGTGTATAGATGACTTTTCCGTTTGCAGCATTGACAACGGCGGTCCCGGGTAACCGGCGGATACCGCCGGAATGTTCCTTGATCGTTTGGACAATATCTATGAAAAGGTTGGTGGCAAGGACCGGCCGCTTTTTTAAGATGTTGTATCCCTTCCACAGAGCCTCCCGATAGCGAAGAACCTCTTTCGTAGCCGCATCTGTTTGTTTGTTATTTGCCGCGAAGGCCTGGAACAGAGCATCGCTGGTGGTTATAATATTCTCGATTTCAGAACTGGCCTTCGCTTCCTGCAAGATCAGGGAATCTACCAGCAGTGCCTGATTAGGAATCGTCTCGCCCAGGCCTTTCAATTCCGCCAACGCACTTCTGGCCGTGATTGTTTTCTTGAGAATTGACTTGGTCTCCACATCCATTTGGGGTGGTAGTGGCGGCAGATCATTATGGGGAGCCTTCGGATTAAATGCCATAGCCGATGCCCTCCGGATTGAACACGTTATGGTTATGTTTGTTCAGGGATGAACTCATTGGAGATAGGTGATTAATACGCCTGAAAGTCAATAATATCAATGAAAAAATGTGGTTACTCGCTCCTCATAATGAAATACTTTCATCTAATAGTCGCGGAGCTGGTGGCCAAGTTCTAATTCCTACATCACGCCGTATTTTTTCAGTTTCAGATGCAGTGTCCGCCGGGTGATGCCGAGCCTTCTTGCTGCCTCGCTCTTGTTCCCCCCCGCCGTCTCAAGCGCCTTCAGGATCGTGTCCTTTTCTACGGATTCGAGAGACGGCTCTCCCGTGCCGGTCTGATGATCCGGCGCTTCTGGCGCTTGCGGCTCTCCCCGTAAGACAAGGGCAAATTCCTCTTCACCGAGGTATTCCGAGCGCGATAGCACAACCGCCCGTTCGACGGCATTCATCAGTTCCCGGACGTTACCCGGCCAATCATTCTTCAGGAGCCGATCCATGGCCCGAGGTGTGAATCCCTTGATGCTCTTGTGATTCTTCTTGGCAAACAGGGTGAGAAAGTGTCCCGCAATGAGTGGTATATCTTCCCGCCGTTCCCGGAGCGGCGGCACGTTGAGCGTCACTACATTAAGACGGTAATAAAGATCATCACGAAAACGTCTCGCCTCAATTTCGCGCGTCAGGTCCTTGTTGGTGGCGGCGATAACCCGCACGTCCACCTTGATGACATCGTCACCACCCACGCGGGTGATTTCCCTTTCCTGCAAAACGCGCAATAACTTGACCTGCATGGCAGGAGACATCTCGCTCACTTCATCGAGGAAGAGAGTCCCTCCCTCAGCCTGACGAAATTTTCCTTCCTTGCGCTTATCGGCGCCGGTGAACGCGCCTTTTTCATGGCCGAAAAGCTCGGACTCGAGAAGGGTTTCCGTGATCGCAGCGCAATTAATCTTCACGAAAGGGCCGTTCTTCCGGAGGCTGTTGAAATGTATGGCGCCTGCAATCATTTCTTTACCTGTTCCGGACTCGCCGGTGATCAGAACAGTTGCCTCGGAAGGCGCAACCTGAACCATGGTTTCCATGAGTCTCGTCATAGCCGGACTGTGTCCGATCAGGTTTTGACTGTTAAATTGACCGGCGAGACTCTCCCGGAGGTGGCGGTTCTCCTCCTTTAGGCGGCTGTGTTCCATAGAGCGTTCGATGGTCAGTTTCAGTTCGTCAAAATCAAGGGGCTTGGTAAGATAATCGTAGGCGCCTTCTTTGAGGGCCTTAACCGCCGTTTCCACCGAGGCATAGGCAGTCATGATGATGACGGGGATAGCGGGATTGAATCTCTTTATCTCTCGAAGGGCTTCTAATCCGGATACCTTGAGCATGCGAATGTCCATCAGGATCAGGTCAAAAGGTTTCTCTGAAACGGCTTCGATGGCCTTTCCACCGTCGTCGGCTTCGGCAACATCATATCCCCAGCCGCCGAGCAGCGTCCTTAACATTGTCCGATGGGCGAGATCGTCGTCCACAACCAAAATGGTATTTTTCGATTTCATATATTTCTCACCAATGTCTGTCTCTTTTGGTTCAGGCAGAGACCTGAACCAACAAAGAGGTTATGCGCACGCCTCGGATGACGGGCCGATGGGTAGAAAGATTGACACCGTGGTTCCCTTCTCAGGTTCACTTGTCACCCGGAGTTCACCGTCATGGGATTCCATTATTTTATGGACAATAGCAAGCCCGAGACCCGTTCCTGAAGACCTGGTCGTAAAGTATGGATCAAAGATGCGGGCAAGGTCCTTTCCATCGATACCTTTTCCCGTATCGGTAACATCGATCCTTACCGTGCGGCCCTCGTGCGGCAGGACCGCTACCGTGAGCGTGCCGCCTTTGTCCATGGCCTCCAGGCCATTCAAATACAGATTGAGCAGCACCTGCGTGATTCTATCTCTGTCAATGAAAATATCCCCTAAATGCGGAGGGAAGTCTGTGCGAACGGCAACATTTTTCGCCTTCGCCTGGCTTTCTATCATTCTCAGTGTGTGGCCGATTACCTCCTCGATGGAAGCCCACTGCTTTTTCATCTCCAGCGGTCTGGCAAATTCAAGGAGCTGGCCGATAACCCGGTTTAGCCTGTCGACCTCCTGAACCATGATGTCTGCGGTTTTCTGATCCTCAGGGTTATCCCTGTAGCGCTCTTTGAAAAAAGTAGCGAAGCCTTTGATGGAACTTAAGGGGTTCCTGATTTCATGAGCAATCCCGGCTGCCAGACTGCCCACAGACGCGAGGCGTTGACTGCGTTCCATTTCCTTCTTCAAATGCTGCACCTCGGTGATGTCTCTGAAAAGTATTACATAACCAAGAAATTTGCCGTCATCTTCCTCGAGGGCTGTGGCAATCACTTCGAGGAAAATTGTCCTGCCGTTTGCAAGAGGGCAATCTATCTCTTTCTCGATTACTTTTTTCTCAGCTTTCAGGCCTTGCAGTAAGGCCATGCACGGCGGGGGCACGATCTCCGCTGCCTTCTTTCCCAGGACATCTGAATGCAAATGGCCGAGGATGGATTCGGCGGTCTGGTTAAATGAGATGATTTCTTCCCGGTCATTTATGGCAACCAGGCCGATGGGCATATTTTCCACGAGGCTGTCGGAAAAGATTTTTATTCTCGAGAAGGAGGTCTTTGCCGAGCGATACCCTTGCGCGAGAAAGAGAGAAATGACTCCCGAACATCCAATCAGAATAAGAATGGAGGCAATCAAGACGGTACGACGTGTATCCTGCTCTCTTGCCGCGAGTACCGGCCCCATATCCATCCCAACAAAAATGATGAACCCCGACGGTGTTCCCGCTGACTTATCCATTGTTCGCGCCGATGGCTGCTTATCTGATTTTGGTCCTTTCAGAAATCCCTGGAAGGGTTTCTCTGTCGGGGAAAATTGCCGGTAAACTTCAAAGGTATCGGCGCCTTCAGGATTGGGAACCTGCCGCCATTCCACTTGCTTTAAAGAAGCAAGACGCGCGAGATCAAGATCTGTCCCGTACGTTTCCCCTATCATCGAGGGGTCGCTGTCGGCCACGATTGTGCCCTCTGCATCAGTTACGATCAGATGATCGATATCCGGTTGCTGTGCTGTTTCAATCAACAGCTTCTGGAGCTGAAAACTGCTCCATCGCATTCCTATCCCCGTTCTCGCGCCCGCTTCAAAAGATGTTATCAGGGCCGCTCCCTTCTCGACCAAGAGCTGTGTGGTGTATTCCTTTTGTTTATTTATGCTCTGGATAGTCAGTACAATAAAGACAGGGACAATGATGACCACGGCCCCGATGATAAACCAGGGCGAGACACCTGCCAAGAATTTCCGCCCTTTCTCATTAGTCTTATTTTTCATGTTCATCTGGATATTTTTTATTCGACTGGATACCATAACTGGATACTTATTATCCATATTTTTTATTTGGAGCAACAAGACACGGTGCTGAGTAACGTAGATGATTCGCCAATACCATTGTTATATAATCATGTTACGTGTTCGGAAATTAATCTGGCACAGGCCTTGCTCTGCATACAAGAAAAAGAAAGAAATAATATCTAAGGAGAATGTAACCATGAAAAAATTAACAATGACATTAGTAACAGTGTTTGTCGTGATGGCTTTATCGGCTTATGCCTTTGCCTACGATCCCGGTTGGGGAAGAGGGCATGGTGGAGCGGGCTGCTCTGGGCCGGATACATCCATTCTATCCCGGCTTAATCTGACACCCGGACAGACGACAAAAATCAATGCCCTCCGTGAAGCCAATCTGAGGGACACAAAACCCCTCAAGGACAGGATGTACAGCAAGCGCGGCGATCTAAGGCTGCTCTGGCTGCAGACGAACCCCGACCAGAACAAGATCACGGCGGCGCAGAAAGAGATCAGAACCCTTCGCGATCAAATGCAGGATAAGATGACCACCTTTAGGCTGGAGGTCCTCAAAGTCTTGACGCCCGAACAGCAGGAAAAACTGAAGTCTTTCAAACTGGGACATGGTTTTGGCCACGGCATGAAGGGTGGCCCCGGCATGGGCGGAAACCCTGGCATGATGAGAGGCAACTAAGTAAGGAATCCTTTTCTCGCGATCATCCGGGAGGCCACCTCCACCTCCCGGATGATCATCGTATTGCCTTCCGGAGTTTCGCTGCAACCAACCATTTACATTTTGCATCGTCTCAAAAAAATTCAGTCTTGATCTTCGCAAAAGGTTGCGGCGTTTTTCAAATCTTCTGCCTCAGGCAAAAAGCCCGGCCACCTTCTTTCCATATTCGACGCATGCCGCAATACTTTCCGTATCCGGATTCCACAGGGTCTTTATGCCTCCGTCGACCACCTCGAAGCCCGCAGATTGGAGATTCTCGGAAATGACCTTTACAGATTCGCCGCTCCAGCCATAGCATCCGAAGGCGGCTGCTTTCTTGCCCTGGAATCTCAGACCCTTAATTTCTTCGAGAAGCGACGCGACTGCAGTAAGAATGCCGCGGTTAATTGTCGGGGACCCGACAAGAATTGCCTTCGATTTAAAAATCTCCGTGATCACGTCATTCTTGTCCGATTTGGCAAGGTTGTACAACTTCACATTTACCTTATGATCAGATTGCGTGATGCCGGAGGCGATATTTTCCGCCATCACGCGGGTGCCGTTCCACATGGAATCGTAAATAATGGTGATCTGATTTTCTTTATAGCTGTCGGCCCATTTCAGATACTGCTCAACAATCTGAACGGGGTTATCCCGCCAGATTACGCCGTGGCTTGTGCAGATAATATCCACGGGTAACTTGAAGGATAAGACCTCCTTGATTTTCTTGCCGACGAAAGCGCTGAAAGGCGTCAGGATATTCGCGTAATATTTTATGCATTCCTCCATCAGTTCGGCCTGGTCAACGAGATCATTAAACATGAACTCCGTTGCATAGTGCTGGCCGAATGCATCATTGCTGAACAAGATATTATCGCCCGTCAGGTAGCAAAACATTGTGTCCGGCCAGTGAAGCATCGGCGCTTCCACGAAGATCAATTCCTTTTTCCCAAGACTCAGACGATCGCCTGTCTTTACTGCATGGAAATTCCAATCCTGGTGGTAGTGGCCCTTAAGGGATTTGATGCCGTTTGCGGTGCAGTATATGGGCGTATCGGGGATATGGCTCATGAGCTCGGGCAGGGAGCCGCTGTGATCGATCTCCGCATGGTTTGCAATGACATAGTCGATTTTCTTCAGATCAATTGTTTTTTGCAGGTTCTCGACATACTCTTTTGCGAACGGAAGCCAGGCCGTATCGATCAAGGCTACCTTTTCTTCTTCGATGAGATACGAATTATAGGTCGACCCGCGATGCGTGGAATATTCATCACCATGAAACTTCCTGAGCTCCCAATCGATCTTACCCACCCACGACACGTTGTTCTTAATATGTAACTTCATATTTTGTCTCCCTTCTTCCTATGACTAACTCTCTCGCAGTTTGATCAACAATGTCCGCCCGTATTATCCGGCGATCACCTCGTAGAACTGAGGCGTTGGATGACCGTCAAATAGCGGCGCAACATGTTTACCCGCCTCATCATGGATGGGACTGGTATGCATAGCCATAAAGGTTTCACGACTATCATGCTCTACAATGGCAGCGTAGTTACCCTCCTTCAAGGGTTTCAATAATCGGCGACTGATAAATCCTTTATGTTTCGCAAACTCTTTATTTGACCAGGCGAACCATTCCTTAAATTCGGCGTCCTTGCCTGCCTTTATCGGCGGGAAATTAATGATAACCACAAACATGGCAGATACCTCCCTTCTCAAATTTATCTGACGAAAAGCAATGACGTTAATCAGTAAATGCAAAAGTTATTACTATAATACCTATATCTATCATTGAGGTCAAAAATATTTTTGTGGATTTCGTGTAAAGTAAGTTCCTTAATCCATTGACTGACGCAGAAATAAGATTATTCACGAATACAATTGACCATTCTCCTTATAGAACTGGCTCCACAACATGTTAATATCCAGGCATGATCTTTTCTTTTCTGAATGACCTTCGAAAGAGTTGAAAATACGATGTCGCGATGAATAGTGGCGGCGGGAGTTTCCACATGGCAAAATGGATTATCGACACAGATCATACCGTGGCCCATTTCACGGTGCGCCACATGATGATAAACGACGTTCACGGTCAATTCAATAATATCTCGGGCTTTATCAACTTTGACGCAGCGGATATAGCCGTTACGTCCATGGCGATCGAGATAGACGCAGCGAGCATCTTCACCGGCGTTGAGGCGAGGGACAACCATCTCCGGAGTTCCGATTTTTTCGAGGTGGAAAAGTATCCCCGTATTTTTTTCAAGAGTACTAAAATCGAAGAGGTCGGAAGCAACATGCTCAAGGTCCATGGAAATCTCACGATTCGCGGCGTGGAAAAGCCCGTGCTCCTTCACACTGAATTCTTCGGTCCGACCCACTTCACAGACGAAACCGGTTCATATACCACTATGGGATTCGCCGCTACGGCTTACCTCCAGCGGGAAGATTTCGGAATGACGTGGAACTATAAATATCCGGGAGGATTCACGGTGGGGAAACATGTCGACATTACCCTGAATGCGGAAGCCGACCTGGAAAAAGAAGATTGAGAATAACGGCGATCTTTTTAGGATGACATTCAGAAGAGTTTCTATAGTGAATTTTCTTTAGAGAACAGGTAACGCCTATGAAGAGCACCAATTCCGGGAAACCGCCCGTCATAATCCGCAAGACCGCTTCCTGCCTGTGACTCACTTTGTGCTTTTGAAAAAACGTCTTGACATAGTTTCTGTTCTGATTTATTCTGAGTCCAATAGCAAAAGGATTTTCTGAAAAGGACGTTCGGCATGAAGAAGGCATTGGTTAATCTAAACGGCAACGCAACCCTGTTGCTCCTCGCCCTTCTTGGCCTTTTGCCTAACGGCAGGCGCCCGTCGTTTTTAGGTAATCCGTAAGTCAACCCTAAATAAAACGTACCTAAAGGCCATGGGCTCCAGAAGCTCCTGGCCTTTTTTATTTTTTGGATCGGATTAAATGGAGGGGGATATGGATGCGAAGAAAAAGCGGGTCTTAATATTTGATACGACGCTCAGGGATGGAGAGCAATCACCAGGAGCAAGCATGAACTTGGACGAAAAACTGCGAATCGCGAGACAACTCGAAAAGCTCGGTGTAGATATCATCGAGGCGGGATTCCCGATCTCTTCCGACGGCGACTTCCTGGCCGTGCAGCAGATCGCCCGTGAGGTTAGAGAGCCGCAGATTGCCGCCCTGGCGAGGGCCAATTCCGCCGATATCGACCGCGCCTGGCAGGCCATTAAAGAAGCGGCGCATCCGCGGATCCACACCTTTATTTCGTCATCCGATATCCATCTGAAGTACCAGCTTAAAAAGACGAGGGCCCAGGTTCTGAAAGAAGCCCGCGCCGCTGTGGCACGTGCCTGCTCCTACACACCGAATGTGGAGTTCTCTCCCATGGACGCCACGAGAACGGATTGGGATTATCTCTGTGACATGGTGGAAGCGGTTATCGCAACCGGGGCCACCACCGTGAACATCCCTGACACCGTGGGCTATATAGTGCCAGATGAATTCGGGAGCCTCATCGATTATCTCTTTGCAAAAGTCAGGAATATCGGCAAGGCCGTTATTTCTGTTCACTGTCATAACGATCTGGGGCTCGCCGTGGCTAATTCTCTGGCCGCCGTCAAACACGGCGCGCGACAGGTGGAATGCACAATCAACGGGATCGGAGAGAGGGCCGGGAATGCGGCCATGGAGGAAATCGTTATGGCCCTGGCGACCCGGAAAGACTTCTTTGGATTTCGCACGGGAATCAAGACGGAACATATCTATCAGTCGTCGAGACTATTAACGCACATAACCGGCATACCTGTTCAGCCGAACAAGGCGATTGTCGGGGCCAACGCCTTCGCGCACGAATCAGGCATCCACCAGGACGGTTTGATCAAAGAGAAGATCACGTATGAGATTATGACTCCCCGATCCGTCGGCATCTCCGGGACCCACCTGGTTCTCGGGAAGCATTCAGGCCGTCATGCCGTCTCCGAACATCTCAAGAAGATGGGTTATAAGCTGAACGCTGGTGAAGTTAAGAAGGTCGTTGTGAGGTTCAAGGAACTGGCCGACGTCAAGAAAGAAATCTTTGATGAAGATCTGGAGGCCATTGTATATGAAGAAGTGTACAAGATTGCCGAGAGGTACAAACTGGTATCTCTGACTGTGTTAAGCGGCAACGTGGCCGTACCCACGGCGACTATGCAGATGGAAGTAGACGGGAAGACCATTCAGGACGCGGGTTTTGGCGTGGGGCCTGTGGATGCAACCTTCGCTGCCATCAGGAAAATTACCAAGACCAACTACCACCTGCTCAAGTACGCGGTTTCCGCTATTACCGGAGGAACCGATGCCTTGGGAGAGGTCATGGTTCAACTCAAGTACAACGGGCGCTCTGTGGCCGGACGCGGCGCCGAGCCTGATGTTATTGTCGCTTCTGCAAAAGCGTATATCAATGCACTAAACCGCCTTGAGTTTCTCAAAGGCGATGTGAAAAAGGTTAAAGTTGTGTAAAGAAGGATAATGGTGTAAATAAATACTCGTATAGAAAAGTGGAGAGTTAACAACGTGGGAATGACCATCACAGAAAAGATACTGTGCCGCCATACAGATCTCAAAGAGCTACATCCGGGGATGCTGATAAACGCAAGAGTGGATATCGCGCTCGGGAACGATATAACGGCTCCTATAGCTATCGCGGAATTCAGAAAAGCCGGGGGGCTCAAGGTCTTTGATCGGGATAAGGTGGTGCTTATACCTGATCACTTCACGCCTAATAAAGACATCGATTCAGCCCAGCAGTGTAAGTTCATGAGAGAATTTGCACGGGAGCAGGGATTAACCCACTACTATGACGTTGGTGAAGTGGGCATTGAACATGCCCTCCTTCCTGAACAGGGTATCGTTCTCCCCGGAGACCTGGTCATCGGCGCCGACAGCCATACCTGCACATACGGCGCCCTCGGGGCGTTTGCCACCGGCGTTGGCAGCACCGATTTTGCGGCTGCCATGATGACCGGTGAGGTCTGGTTCAAGGTCCCTGAGACGATGAAGATCGTCTTTTCCGGCAAGATGAAGAAATGGGTTTCCGGCAAAGACCTGATCCTCTATATCATCGGCTCGATCGGCGTCGATGGCGCTCTTTACAAGGCGATGGAGTTCGTAGGTGAGACCATAGGGCAGCTCTCCATGGCGGACAGATTGACCATAGCCAACATGGTCATTGAAGCAGGCGCAAAGAACGGTATCTTCATACCGGACGATATAACGAAGGCTTATGTAGCGGAAAGGGCAAAGCGGCCTTACAGTTTTTATAACTCTGACCCTGATTGTCAATATGCCGATGTCATCAATATCGATGTCAGCGGAATCGAGCCGCAGGTAGCATTCCCTCACATTCCTTCAAACGTCAGGGGGATCAGTCAGGTGGGCGATGTCAAGATTGATCAGGTTGTTATCGGATCATGCACCAACGGCAGGATAGAAGACCTCCGGGTTGCAGCGGGCATTCTCAAGAATAAGAAAGCGGCGCCCGGTGTCCGTTTGATCATCGTACCCGCCACACAGGGAATATACAAACAGGCCCTTCAGGAAGGCCTCATAGAGATATTTATCGACGCGCATGCGGCGGTCAGCACGCCGACCTGCGGCGCATGTCTGGGCGGTCATATGGGAGTACTGGCTGACGGCGAGAGAGCCGTTTCCACGACGAACAGGAATTTCATTGGGCGCATGGGGCATACCGGCAGTGAAGTATATCTGGCCGGTCCCGCTGTTGCCGCGGCGTCGGCCGTCTTGGGACGGATAGCCGGTCCGGAGGAGTTGTAGCCATCTTTGTCATTTCGACGAAGAGACTTTGTCGTAATTCTCTTTTTCGTCATTTCGAGTGAAACGAGAAATCTTAATGATTAATCATATTAAGGCTCTAAGATTCCTCACATTCGTTCGGAATGACATTAAAAGCATTTTATCAAATACCTCAAATATGAAAAAGATATAGGCTTGTAAAGGTGAGTGGTTTATGAAGTTCAGAGGAAA
Source organism: Syntrophaceae bacterium (assembly GCA_003142635.1). Classification (GTDB taxonomy): domain Bacteria; phylum Desulfobacterota; class Syntrophia; order Syntrophales; family UBA2185; genus Fen-1135. The sequence goes on from PLMX01000233.1 coordinate 46,882, forward strand.
AGTCTGGAAATTTGGAGATAACGTAGATACAGATGCTATCATCGCGGCCCGATACTTGGTATCATCCGATCCTGCGTTTCTTGCCGCGCACTGCATGGAAGACGCCGACCCTGATTTCATGAAAAAAATCAGCGCCGGCGACATCATTGTAGCAGGAGAGAATTTCGGCTGCGGCTCATCGAGAGAACACGCGCCTATCGCCATCAAGACCGCCGGGATTTCCTGTGTCGTCGCCAAGAGTTTTGCCCGCATATTTTACCGGAATGCCTTCAACATCGGACTGCCCATTTTTGAATCAAGGGATTTGTGGGATGCCGTCTCTGATGGCCAGGAGATCGAAGTGGATGGTGATAATGGAAGCATCAGGATTTTAAACAGCAATAGAGGTCCGCTTCGTATAGAGCCCATTCCACCGTTCATGCAGCAACTCGTGAGCGACGGCGGCTTGATGAAGCACATCGCAAAGAAGAAAGCATAACCGAAGACGCATTCCGCAGTCCCTCAGCAAGGAAAGGAATCTTCTCATCATCCATCATGGCACCTGTCCTTTTTTTTGAATCCATATCAATCCCCGTGCCCCGCAAAAATATATACAGACGTCTCGGCTTTGTGAAAGGCGTTACAGATATACCGGCAGCGCAGCAGGAAGAGATCGAAAGGTACATAGGGCACGCGTCATCGCTCATTCACCTGAAGGGCGCAGGCTTACGCCTGCCCATCACGGAGATTAAAGACGCCAGGATTATCCTTCCTGACGGTGCAGAATTTGAAAGTCTTCAACTTGCCAAGCTTCTTGCCAATTGCAATGAGATAGTCCTGATGGGAACCACGGCCGGCCGGGAAATCATGAATGCCATCGAGGCAGATGCCACGGGTGCGAATGTGACCCGCGCCATCGTCCTGGACGCAGCCGCGAGCGAGATAGTCGATGCTTCTCTCGACTGGATCATGGACTATTTCAACCAATCTCTAAGAAGGGAAAACAGGAGATTGCTGGGAAAACGCTATTCCGCAGGCTATGGTGATCTATTCCTGGAAACCCAAAAAGCGATGCACCACCTCCTCCAACTCGACAGAATCGGCATAGAGATCACAGAGAGCTCAATACTTATCCCGGAAAAGTCAGTTACCGCCATTACCGGCATAAAGGCGCAAGGTTCATGAGGCAGCCTTTATTCTTATGACAATGATGTTTGCATTATAATATGTTGATATTATGGGATGCTGATACTATAAGATAAAGGTTGCCATAAAAATAAGGAAGACACTATCTACGACGGGTACAGATCATTGGACAAGAAACAAAAAATCCTCAATCTCTTGAAGAGAAGAATTCTGATTCTTGATGGCGCTACGGGGACGGAGCTGCAGAGGCAGGGAATGCCCTCAGGTGTCTGTCCGGAGGTCTGGTGTCTGGAAAACCCCGCGGCGATTGAGGATATCCACAGAGCTTATCAAAAGGCAGGTGCGGATATTATTTATACCTGTGCCTTCGGCGCCAACCGATTAAAGCTCGGCCAGTACGGTTTTACTAACGTCAAAGAAATCAACAAACAACTTGTGGTTCTGGCGAGGCGTGCCGTGGGAAACAGGGCACTGATTGCAGGCGACATCAGCTCGACAGGGCATTTTGTCGAGCCTTTCGGCGACCTGATGTTTGAAGAGGCGGTTGATATCTTCAAAGAGCAGGTCCGGGGCCTTCTTGCAGGCGGCGTTGATCTTTTCGTCATCGAAACCATGATGGATATACAGGAGGCGCGGGCGGCGCTTATCGCGGTCAAGGAAATTACCGACCATTTTACCATGGTCACCATGACCTACGAAACGAACGGCTATACGCTAAGCGGCACAGATCCTGTGACCGCCCTCATTACGCTGCAGAGCCTCGGGGCCGACGCCGTAGGTTGCAACTGTTCAACAGGGCCGGAAGCAATGGTGAAGTTTATTGCCGCCATGAAACCGCATGCCACAGTGCCGCTCGTGGCCAAGCCCAATGCCGGGATGCCGAGGCTGTCAGGCAAGACCACCGTCTATGATATGGACCCCAGGGAATTCGCCTCATGGGGAAAGAAACTCGCTGCTGCCGGTGTAAACCTTATCGGCGGATGCTGCGGGACAACGCCCGCACATATCGCGGCGCTGAAGAGGGCGTCAGGCAGGGCCCCGGCGCTTGCTCCCGTGCGAAAGTCCATAAGCGCTGTCAGCTCGGCCAGGGCATTCAAGATATTTAATGAGGAGAGTCCGCTCCTCATAATCGGCGAGAGAATTAATCCGACGGGCAAGAAAGCCCTGCAGCAGGAGCTCCTTGACGGCAAACTGAGTATCGTGAGGCAGATGGCAAGGGAGCAGGAAGCGCAGGGGGCCGCCCTTCTTGATGTGAATGTCGGGGTTCATAAAATTGACGAACTCGATACCATAAGAAAAGTCATCCGTCTGCTATCGACAGGCACTTCTCTGCCCTTGGTCATCGATTCCCCGAATATGGAGACGATAAAGGCGGCCCTTCGCATCTATCCCGGCCGCGCCCTGATAAATTCCATTTCCGGTGAAAAGCAAAAATTGAAAAAGCTGCTCCCCGTTGCCGCAAAATATGGCGCCATGTTTATTCTGTTACCGGTGACAGATAACGAGATACCGGAAACTGCGGCAAGAAGAAAAGAAATCATCAGAGATATATTCCGGGCGGCCCGGAGTTTTGGATTTTCAAAAGATGATGTCGTCGTCGATGGACTCGTTATGACCGTGGCTGCGAACACCGGGGCTGCGAAAGAAACGCTGAAAACCGTCGCCTGGTCTGCAAATAGCTTTAAGTGCAGAACCGTTCTCGGTCTTTCCAATGTGTCCTTCGGCATGCCGGAGCGAAAGTGGATGAATACGGCATTCCTCGCCATGGCACAGGCCGCGGGATTAACGATGGCTATTGCCAATCCCGCTGACAGAGAGCTCATGAAGGTGAAGATGGCGGGCGACGTGTTCATGCAGAAAGACAGGGACGCCCTGCTGTATATCCGGCATTCGTCTGAGTATGCCAAGACGGACGCGGCCGTCGCCCCGGCAGTGAAATCGTCACCGGGTCAGGATATCTATGGAGCGATACTGGAGGGCAACAGGGATAATATTATAAACCTTGTCGATATTGCGCTTGCAGCGGGCATGAGTCCTTCCGGGCTTGTGGATGACATTATGATTCCGGCAATTAACCGGGCGGGTGAACTGTTTGATCAAAGAAAGTATTTTTTGCCGCAGTTGATAGCGAGCGCCGAGGCAATGAAGGCGGCTCTGGCGCGCGTTGAACCAAGGCTTAAACGCGAAGAGGGAGGTAGGCCGGGAAAGGGGGCTATCATCCTTGCCACGGTCAAAGGGGACATCCACGACATCGGCAAGAACATAATTTCTTTGATGTTAAAAAATCACGGCTACACGATTATTGACCTCGGCAAGGACGTACCGGCCAAGGCCGTTATTGACTCCATCAGACGTTCAAGGCCCGATATAGTCGGCCTTTCCGCCCTCATGACCACGACCATGGTAAACATGGAGGAGGTCATTGGTCTGGCGCGGGCGGGCGGGTATTCATGTCCGTTTATCGCCGGAGGCGCCGTAGTCACGAAAGCCTATGCAGCCTCTATCGGCGCCGCTTATGCCAAAGACGGTGTGGAAGCCGTGCGGGTAGTTGAACAACTGATAGAATCATTTTCAAAAAGGCGTATATCAAAATGACCCATGATGAAATGAAACATAGACTCGCGGAAATAATCCTCGAGCGCTCCTTCCAGTACAGAGACAACCCTCCCTTTACGCTTGCCTCGGGAAAAACGAGCAACTATTATTTCAATTGCAAACCGACAACCATGGATCCCGAGGGGATGTACCTCATAGGGAATATTCTTTTTGACATGCTTGCTGACGCCGATGTGTCGGCGGCCGGCGGCCTGACATTAGGAGCGGACCCCATAGCCAACGCCCTTTCACTCATTTCTTATCAGAAGAAGAAACCGATTAAATCTTTTGTCGTAAGAAAAGACGCCAAGAATCACGGTACAAGAAGCGGCATCGAAGGGAACATAGCACCAGGCGAAAGGGTTGCGATCATAGACGATGTGATAACGACGGGAGGATCGACGATTACTGCCATAGAAATTGCACGGGAAGCCGGTCTCAAAATTGACCGGGTAATCGCCCTTGTCGACAGGGAAGAAGGCGGCGGGGAGAATATAAAAAAATATGTAGACAGGGTCGATGCCGTATTGACAAGATCAGAGATGATGAATCTCTACAAAGGTCGTTCGAAAGGCGCAAAGTGATTTAGTATGAAAAGAATGTTATCTCTGATTATCTCCGTATCGCTCTTCCTGGCTTTCATTCCTATATCAGGATGTCAAAGGGCCGAGGAGCCCAAGAAGCCGGAGGTAGAGACATCGGCTGCTGCACCTGCATTGCCACCCTCATCTCAGACTGCAACACCTCCGTCAGTTCCTGAAAAACCGAAAACTCCTGTGGCCTCCTCAATGGCCGCGACCACGGTTCCCTCGCCTGCTCCTGCCACGTGCGAACCGACGGCTGCTCCGGAAGCCGCGGCTACTCCTGCAAACCTGCGGGGTACGGATATCGTCCGGGTCGCGGGATTTGACTCCGCGCAGATGCAGAAGGGCGCTCCTCCAGGCTGGTTACTGGATATCAAGTTGGGTGACCCTGCGATCAGTCTTGAAAGAGGTTCGCAGCTCTACTACCTTCACATGATAAGCAATGGAACATCCTACGGTGTAAAGAATGGCATAAAGGTTGATATCAAAGAATACCCCTATTTGAACTGGAGGTGGAAGGTTACCAGGCTTCCTGATGGAGGCGATGTCAGAAAAAGCAACACGGATGACCAGGCAATGCAGATCTATATTGCATTCACTCCGACAGGATTTCCGGAGGCCCTGAACACTCCCATTCTCGGTTACATCTGGGATAATGAGGCCCCGAAGGGCTGGACGGGCAGGAGTCCGGCAATCGGCGGAGGGAAGCTCCGGTACGTCGTTGTCCGGAATAAGAGGGATAACCTGGGGCAGTGGTACACAGAAAAAAGAAATATATACGAGGACTATAAAAAGCTCTTAAAAGACGTGGAATGCGCCGATCCTGCCGGGGTGACTCATGGTGTCGAGTTTTACATCAATTCGCAGAACACCAAGAGCGCGGCGGAAAGCTTTATCGGCGACGTGTATTTCAGCAAGGGGTAGCCGCCTTTGATCGGATTCGATTTACTGCAAGATGCGCCCTTCTCACCGGCTCGGTAATCCGGTAGCCCCTGCAACATGAAAGAACCACATCCACTGCCCTTCGCAAGCCTATCTTATGCCCCGGTGATACATATAGCGGTTTCACTTTTTTCTTGGTTCGGAGAACGGCTCCCATGATTAGACTGTCCAGCATGAGATCCGCATAGTCTCCAACCTCAACACCCACTTCATCATGCACACCGACCAGCCTTTTCTTGGCACAACCTATGGTTGGTATATCCAGGAACAATCCCATATGCGAAGCAAGGCCAATGCCTCTTGGATGGGCAATCCCCTGGCCGTCGAAAATAACGCAGTCCGGAACGCTCTTAAGCTTCTCAAATGCCTTTAATAGTGCGGGGCCTTCTCTAAAGCTCAGCAGTCCGGGAATATATGGGAACGGCGCCTTCTCGGTGAGGGAAACCTCTTCGATGACGTCCATGGTCGGGTATGCGAGCAGAATAACAGCGGCAAAAAACATGTCGTCTTGTTTCGAATAGGATATATCGGCGCCGGCAATGGTGCTGATCCGCCCGGGAAATTGTTTGTCATTGAGTATCAGCTTCTCCTTGAGCTCCTGCTGGATGCTGACGGCTTCTTTATATGTGATATTCCAATGGTGGAGATATTTGATCTTCATGGCAGAGGGGAACTATAATCTAAAGTGTCATTTCGAAGGCGCGGAGCGACTGATAAATCTATTGATAAAAACGACTTCTCCTTGGCAGAACGCGAACTATCGCAGGTCAGTACTCGATCTACTGGTGCTAAGAATACGGTTTCAGTATAGCCCGCGCTTCGTCGATGTCTTTTCTTATCTGTTTTACCAACAGCTCGGGATTTTCAAATTTTACCTCATCCCGTATCCTTTCGATAAAAAAGACATCCACTTTTTTCCCATAAATATCTCCGCTGAAATCAAGTAAGAAAACTTCAACAGAAAGGTCGGTATCAGAAAAGGTGGGATTGAAGCCGATATTCAAGACACCCTTATGGCGGTCTTTCCCCAAATGGGCAATGACGGCGTAAACGCCTTGGGCGGGGATTAATTCCTTTTCCGGCATTATGTTGGCCGTGGGAATTCCGAGGATGCTGCCCCGTCTCTTCCCCGCGACGACAATGCCGCTGACATTGTAAGGCCTTCCGAGCAGCCTCGCAGCCGTTTTTACATCACCTGCGAGAATCAGGTTTCTCAGGCGGGTGCTGCTGATGGTTTCATCGTCGAGTTTGACGGCATTAATGATGTCAACCTCAAATCCAAGTTTTCTCCCGAACTCTGCGAGAAACTCTTTGTTCCCCGTCTTGCTTTTCCCGAAGCTATAGTCGTGGCCGACAAATATTTTCCTGATGTGAAGCTTGTCCCAGAGAATATCACGGACGAACGACTCGGCTGTAATCCTGGAAAAATTTAGATCAAAAGGGATAAGTATTAAACCGTCAATGCCGGTTTCTTCAAGAAACTTGATCTTCTCTTCGATGGAAGTGATTAGATAAAAAGGTCTGATATCCGGACGCAGGACTTTTTTGGGGTGCGGGTCGAAGGTGATCACTAAGGCTTTTCTCTTTTCCTTATGGGCTTCCTCTATCAGTTTTTTGAGTATCGGCACGTGGCCCAGGTGGACGCCGTCGAAATTCCCTATTGTTACGAACGCATCCCTGAATTCACCGGGTATATCTTCTAAACTTGTGATTACTTTCATTCCGTGGCCTTTCTTGATTCGGCGCTAACATAGCATTAATGTAGTTAATTTCAAGTCCATTTTTTCTTGACAATGGCCGGAATCTCAGTGTAGACAACCAAAGTAACGCCGTCCATTATTATAGAAACAGCGTGCCGAAGTGGCGGAACTGGTAGACGCGCTAGGTTCAGGGTCTAGTGGGGGGTTCTCCGTCCCGGTTCAAATCCGGGCTTCGGCACCAAAGATAGAAGAAGGAAATGAGGGGGTTAGCTGATTCATCGGTTGACCCTCTTTTTCGTTTGGGGGTACTTGGTCAACGTTTTGGTCAACATTTGCGAACAAGCCCTGCATATAGAGCGAAAACTTGTCCATCGCCTGTCGAAGATCGTCCTCGTCAATCGCATTGTATCGGTCAAACATCGAAGTTTGAGCGTGTCCTGTTATCGCCATAATCACGGACTGAGCAACACCCGCTTTTCTCATGTAGGTAGTGAATGAGTGTCTCAGATCGTGGAAGACAAAACCGTTCTTTGTTTTCCTACCATAGGGAATTCCTGCATCACGACAAGCCGTCTTCAAAGCTGTCCGAATATCCTTAATCGGTTTTCCGGTATACAGGAATAAATGATCGTCATGGACGGCAACCGGGATGTCTTTCAGTATAGAGTACAGTTCATCACAAATAGGAACTTTGCGTGGTTCACTGTCCTTGGTGTCGGCTGCATCAAGCTTAATCATCCTCTTTTTAAAATCGACTTTCGGACGGATGGTATCAACAATTTCACCTTCTCGCATACCAGTGTAGAAACCAGTGGCAACCATACCCTTTGTAGGCATACGTGATGCTGCTAAGAGCTTCTTGATTTCAACCGGGCTTAAAATCCTGTCCCGCGCATTAGCATTTCGCTTGAGTAATTTTTTGACCTTCCTGAAAACCTTAACAGTGTCACCGCTTACCAGATCATCGTCAAACGCTTTATTGATAACCGCTCGTGCTGCTCCGATTTCCTGATCAATGTATGAATCAGAATAACCTGCCGCTTTTCTCTTTGCCTGATAATTCTGTAAGGCAGATGTCTTTATATCCCTGACCATGGTTTCTCCAAATTCTTTGTTAAAACTGGAAAGATTAATCGTCAAGGTTTCGTAGTACGCTTTGGATTTGACTATTTCCAAGTCAAGATACCATTTACTAAGTTCATTGAAGGGCATCTTTGCATCAGGCTTGATATCAAATATCCTATTCTCCCGTTTCTGACTTCTCCGTTTGCCTTCAGCGTCCCTTGCTTCCTCAATGGAAAAGCCCACAGCCTCACGCCTTTGTTTCCCGCCCGGTAGTCTGTAGCTAATCCAGTAAGTGACTCTTAATTTAGCGTCTGGGTTTGTATTATTCTTTTTAATCTTGTCCAGCTTAGCCCCACAATGACATACTTTATTACTTACTTTTTGTTTTCTGTGGCATATGGGACATTCTGCTAAAATCGCCATTATGCTTTCCTCCTTTCATAAATAATTAAACCTGAAGACTTCTCCCGGTCATAGACATAACCGCCCCATGCGTCACCGCATAGGGTATCTTCAGGCTTATATGTTTGTTTAGTTTTCATGTGTCTATGTATCGAAGAACTTGGTTATATAACCATTACCACCATTCCCTTCTCTTTGTCAAGATATTAATATTGAAAACATACCGGTGGTATTGTATATGAAGCCATGGCAACCGATAAACCAAAGCTCCTTTTTGTCATACCTGAAGACCTATTGAAACGCATTGATGATTTCCGGTATGAAAACCGTATCCCCGCCCGCTCTGAGGCTGTCCGTCAGCTGATCGAAGCAGGTCTTAAGAAACAAGAGAAGAAACCGAAGAAATAGCCAGAAATCATTATAGGTGGATCGGAAGGTCGATAAATGGTCAAGATCACGTATCTGTTAGGTGCGGGCGCGAGTTGTAATTCTCTGCCCATGGTCGAAGATTTTCCCGAAAGAATAGATAAACTTAATGACGAACTTTGGTATAGGATGCAAGGAGAATATGGTGCTAAAAATATTTCAACTGACGATATTTTATGGCCTCGCGGTAAATATGCTCAGGCCCTTATGAATCAGATAAAATGGCTCGGTAAGGAATCAACTCGACATGCCTCAATTGATACATATGCTAAGAAGCTTTTCATCAGAAATGATAAAGAAGCAATAGATCTCTTGCATCTTTTAAAAGCAACTCTCTCTTGCTATATATTGATTGAGCAATCACTCAGAGAAGCTGACAAGAGATACGATAGTTTTTTTGCATCGCTCCTTAGAAATGAGCCTGGGCAATTACCGTCTTTGCCAAAGGAAGTTAACATAGTTACTTGGAATTACGACACTCAACTTGAGAAGTCGTATAGAGAATTCTGTCAAGATCCATCTTTTGTATATGAAGGCATCACAAGAAAACGGAATATCATTCGATTGAATGGTGCATGTGGAGTGCCATTCGATGAATCGAAACAGGAAAAGAATTTATGTTATGAACATTTCAGCCTATCTTTTTTAGAGTCAGTATTAAAGCTATATGATAATTTATTGAGGAAGGCAGAGGGATACCGCCCGTACATTTCTTTCGCATGGGAGAGAAGAGAACCGGATACCAGAATCCTTGAAACTATCAAAGGCACGACGACTCTCGTGATTATTGGATATTCATTGCCTTACTTTAATCGCGATATAGATAAGATTATTTTTGAAACTATGGCTCCAAGTTTAGAGAAAATCTTTATCCAGGCTCCCGCTGCCGATCATCCGGCATTGGAAGAACGCTTTCTGACTTGTTTTGCAGATCAATCTGTGAAGCAAACAATAAGCAGCGCTATTGAAATGATCGAAGGTACAGACCTGTTCTATATTCCAGATAATATGCCGAGGTGAAGATTTCGGTAATTTTGAAGCTATCTTCCTGTTAGGCTCCCTGCCTACTTGTGCTGACCGGATACAACTATAAAGGCTATATCAAAGGAGGAATTAATATGAAATTAACTGCTCTTGTTATCTCACGTTCGACAGTCATAGGC